>JASLBO010000398.1 GCA_030146605.1 Sphingomonas sp.
GCGACGATCGGCATGTCGAGGCCGCGCTCCGCCGCGAGCCGGGCGAGCACCGGGGCGGTGAACGCGCCTTCGGCGACCGTCCGGCGGTCGGCGAGCAGCTCGGCGACGGAGCGGCCCTCGCCGATCCCCTTGCCCAGGGAAAAATTGCGCGAGCCCTCCGACGAGCAGGTGAGCACCAGGTCGCCGAGCCCCGACAGTCCGGCGAGGGTCTCCCGCCGGGCCCCGCAATCGAGCCCGAAGCGCGTCATCTCGGCAAAGCCGCGCGCGATCAACGCGGCGCGGGCGTTGAGCCCCAGTCCGGCGCCCTCGACCACCCCGCAGGCAATGGCGAGGACGTTCTTGACCGCGCCGCCGATCTCGGCGCCGATCACGTCGGGCGAGCCATAGGTGCGGAAGACGGGGCCGGCGAGACGTTCGGCGAGACGGGTGCGCAGATCCGCGTCTTCGCAAGCGAGCGTGACCGCCGTGGGCTTTCCGGCGGCGACTTCGTGCGCAAAGGTCGGGCCGGACAGCACGGCGATCGGGGCGGCCGGCGCGGCCTGATGCGCAACCTCGCCGACCAGCAGCCGACTACCCGCCTCGATCCCTTTGGCGCAAAGCACCAGCGGCGTGCTGCCGATCGGGGCGGCGGCGAGGACGGCGCGGATGTGCTGCGCGGGGGCGACGACGAGCAGGGCGTCGTGATTCGCGAGGGCGGCGAGATCGCCGGTGGCGCGGATCGACGCGGAAAGCGGCACACCGGCGAGAAACTGGCGGTTCTCGTGCACAGTATTGACGCTCTCGACCACTTCGGGCTCACGCGCCCACAGCGTCACGGGCTGCCCGCCGCGCGCCGCTACCTGCGCCAGCGCCGTGCCCCAGGCACCGCCGCCGATGACGCCTATCCGCATTTGGCGATCCTCATGCCTTCACTCCCGCGCCGCGCACCTTTTCCGCGTCCGGATCGAGCGGCCAGCGCGGTCGCGCCGGAAAATCGAGCGGATCGGTGAGCCCCGCGGCGAAGCGCTCGGCACCGGCCCAGGCGATCATCGCGGCATTGTCGGTGCACAGCCACAAAGGCGGGGCGACGAAGCGTAAACCGTATTCGGCAGCGAGCGCCTGAAGCGCGCCGCGCACACTATCATTGGCGGCGACTCCGCCGGCGACGACCAAAGCCGTAGCGTCGACCGAGGCGAGCGCGCGGCGCGTGCGATCGATCAGGCAATCGACCACTGCCTGCTGGAAGGAAGCGGCCACGTCCGCGGCTTCGTACTGGCCGACGATGCGCGCGACTGCGCTCTTCAATCCGGCGAAGGAGAAATGCGGCTCGGCGGAGCCGAGCAGCGGGCGGGGGAGCGGCACGGCGCGCGCGTCCCCCTGCGCTGCGGCCCTCTCGACCGCGGGGCCGCCGGGGAAACCGAGCCCGAGCAGCTTGGCGGTCTTGTCGAACGCTTCGCCCGCGGCGTCGTCGATCGTGGTCGCGAGCCGGCGATAGTTGCCGACCCCCTCGACGAGCAGCAATTGGCAATGCCCGCCCGAGACGAGCAGCAGCAGATAGGGAAAAGCAAGGTCCGGATCGGTGAGCCGCGGCGAGAGCGCATGACCCTCGAGATGATTGACCGCGACCAGCGGCTTGCCGCTCGCCAGCGCGAGGGCCTTGCCGGTGACGAGCCCGACCATCACTCCGCCGATCAGCCCGGGCCCCGCCGTCGCGGCAATGGCATCGACCGCAGCGAGCGTGACGCCCGCTTGCGCCAGCGCCGCCTCGACCAAGGGCGCCATCACTTCGACATGCGCCCGCGCCGCGATCTCGGGAACCACCCCGCCATAGGGCCGATGCGCAGCTTCCTGCCCGGCGAGCTGGTGCGCAAGGACCCGCCGATCGCTTGTCACCAGCGCGGCGGCGGTTTCGTCGCAGCTCGATTCGAGGCCAAGGATAAGCGCCATGCAAACCCCCTAACCGTTCGCCCTGAGCTTGTCGAAGGGCGCGGGTGCTTCGACAAGCTCGACATGAACGGATATGGGCGCGAGATGAGTCCCTTCCGCCTAGGCACCCGCGCCTCGCCGCTCGCCCTTACCCAAGCCAATCTGGTGCGCGACGCTCTGGCCGCCGCGCACGCCGTTGCCGCCGACCAGATCGAGCTCGTCCCGATCCGCACCACCGGCGACAAAGTGCAGAACCGCGCGCTCGCCGAAATCGGGGGCAAGGCGCTATGGACCAAGGAACTCGATCGCGCCTTGCTCGATGGCCAGATCGATGCGGCGGTGCATTCGATGAAGGATGTCGAAACGGTCCGGCCGGAGGAGATCGTCATCGCGGCGATGCTGCCCCGCGCCGATGTATGCGACCGGCTGGTCGGTGCCGAATCGATCGAGGCGCTGCGCAACGGCGCAGTGATCGGCACGAGCTCGCCGCGGCGCTCGGCACAGCTGCGCAAGCTCAGGCCCGACCTCCAGATCGTGCTGTTCCGGGGCAATGTCGCCACGCGACTAGCCAAGCTTGCTGCCGGCGAGGTCGATGCGACGCTGCTCGCCGCCGCCGGGCTCGACCGCCTCGGACGCCATGACGTCGGCGTGACGCTTCCGATCAACGTGATGCTCCCTGCGCCGGCGCAGGGAGCGATCGGGATCGAGTGCCGCGCCGACGATTCGCATAGCCGTGCGCTGCTGGCCAAGATCGACGATGCCCGGACGCATGCCTGCGTACTCGCCGAACGCGCATTGCTCGCAGCGCTCAAGGCCGACTGCCGCTCGCCGGTCGCCGCGCTGGCGACGATCGAGGGCGCGATCATGACCTTGCGGGCCGAATTGCTCTCCGAGGACGGCAGCGTGCATGTCTACGCCCAGGAAGCGGGTGCACCGACCGATCCGGTGCTGCCGATCGCCGTCGCGCGCGACCTGCTGGTGGGAGCGCCCGAGGCGATACGCCGGCTGTTCGGGGGATGAGCCGTGCGATCGCGGTGCTGCGGCCCGAGCCTGGAAACGGGGTCACTGCCGCAGCGATCGAGGCGCGCGGACGAATCGCGATTCGCATGCCACTGTTCGAAGTGCGGCCGCTGGCCTGGCAAGCGCCCGACGCGCAAGCATTCGACGCGCTGATCCTGACGAGCGCCAACGCCGTGCGCCAGGGAGGACCGGGGCTGCCGGCGCTGCGCCGCCTGCCGGTATATGCAGTTGGAAATGCCACCGCCGACGCGGCATTGCGCGAGCGATTCCACGTTGCGTTGATCGGCGAGGAAGATGCCGTTTCGCTGCTGGCCAGAGCAGAAGCCGCCGGGGTGCGACGTGCGCTGCACCTCGCCGGCCGCGAACGAACGATCGAAGCTGGCGGGATCATCGCCGCAGTGCGCACCGTCTATGCCAGCGAGCGCCGCACCCCGGAGGATATCGCACGCCTTGCCGGCGGCATCGCATTGGTCCAGTCCGCCCGCAGCGCTGCATGGCTCGGCGAACTCGTCGACGCGCAGGGTCTCGGCCGATCCGGCATCGCATTGGTGGCGGTGAGCGCATCCGCATTGGGGACCGCCGGCACCGGCTGGCAGCGAGTCGTCGTGCCCGGAGAACCGACCAGCGAGGCATTGATCGAAGCGGCAATCGCGCTCGCCGATTGACCGCGCGGGCAGGGCAGCGAATAAGGGGGCATGAGCGATGAGCCCCTCGCGCCGGAGCCGACCCTCGGTCCCGAGACGCGCTCCCCCTATCTGATTGGCGGCCTCGCCTTTGCCGGCGGCATCGCCGTGACCGCAGCCGCCTTCCAGCTCGCCGGCGGGATCGAATCGCCGCATCCGGGCCCGGCGCCAGCATCGATCGAGGCACCCCAGCCGCAAGCGAACCCCGCCGCACCGCTGCCGCCCGGCAATGATATCGCGACGCTCGGCGCACGCGAGCAGGAGCTTGCCGGCAAGCTCGACCAGCTCGAGCTGCGGCTGCGCGACATCAGCGGCAGCGCGCGCAATGCGTCGTCTTATGCCAGTCGCGCGGAGCGCCTGCTGATCGCCGCCGCGGTCCGCCGGGCGATCGAGCGTGGCCAGCCGCTGGGGCCGCTCGACGCTCAGTTGCGCCAGCGCTTTGCCGAAACCCGCGGCGAGGCGGTGGGGATGATCCTGCGCGCCTCGGCCGAACCGGTTACGCTGGGCGATTTGCGGCTCGCGCTGGAAACGATCGCGCCGCGGCTCGCCAGCGGCGCCGACGACAGCATGTGGATGAGCGTGCGACGGCTGCTCAGCGACCTTGTCGTGCTGCGTCAGGCCGCTTCGCCGAGCCCGCGCACCGCCGATCGGCTGCGCCGCGCGCGGCTGGCGCTCGAACACGGCGATGTCGAGACGGCGCTCGCCGAAGTCGTGCACATGCCCGGCGTTTCCAGTGCCGAAAGCTGGATCGTCGCCGCGCGGCGCTACATCGCGGCCCGGCAGGGACTGCTCGAGATCGAACGGGACGCGCTCGAGGCGCCGTCCGCTGTGCCGCCGGCCGCGGGACCTGTCGTGCGGCCGGCGGCGAGCTGAAGGAAAGACATATGGCAGAAATGGGCCGGTTCGACTGGCAGGACCCGTTCGCGCTCGACGCGCAACTGACCGACGAAGAGCGAATGGTACAGGGCGCCGCGCGCGATTACGCGCAGGGCGAATTGCTGCCGCGGGTGACCAGCGCTTTTCTGGACGAGCGCTTCGATCGCGAGATCATGGCCGAGATGGGCGCGCTCGGGCTGCTCGGCCCGACGATCCCCGAAAGCTATGGCGGCGCCGGGCTCGGCTATGTCGCTTACGGGCTGGTCGCGCGCGAAGTCGAGCGAGTCGATTCAGGCTACCGCTCGGCGATGAGCGTGCAGAGCAGCCTCGTGATGCACCCGATCTTCGCTTACGGGACCGAGGAACAGAAGCGGAAGTACCTGCCCAAACTCGCGACCGGCGAATGGGTCGGCTGCTTCGGACTGACCGAGCCCGATGCCGGTTCCGACCCCGGCGGCATGCGCACGCGCGCCGAGAAGGTCGACGGCGGCTATCGGCTGACCGGCACCAAGATGTGGATCACCAATTCCCCGATCGCCGACGTGATGGTGGTCTGGGCCAAGTCGGACGCGCACGGCGGCGGTATCAAGGGCTTCGTGCTCGAGCGCGGGATGAAGGGCCTTTCGACCCCCAAGATCGAAGGCAAGCTCTCGCTGCGTGCCTCGGTGACGGGCGAGATCGTGATGGACGGAGTCGAGGTCGGCGAGGATGCCGTGCTCCCCGAGGTGCAGGGTCTGAAAGGTCCGTTCGGCTGCCTCAACCGCGCACGCTACGGCATTGCATGGGGCACGATGGGCGCGGCGGAGGCCTGCATGCACGCGGCGCGACAATATACGCTCGATCGCGCGCAGTTCGGCAAACCGCTGGCCGCTACCCAGCTGGTGCAATTGAAGCTCGCCAATATGGAAACCGAGATCGCGCTCGGGCTGCAGGCGGCGCTGCGCGCGGGGCGGATGTTCGATGAAGGAACGCTGAGCCCTGAGACGATCAGCATCATCAAGCGCAACAATTGCGGCAAGGCGCTCGACATCGCCCGGGTCGCGCGTGACATGCATGGCGGCAACGGCATTTCGGCCGAATTCCACGTTATGCGCCACGCGATCAACCTTGAGACGGTCAACACCTATGAAGGCACCCACGATGTGCACGGGCTGATCCTCGGCCGCGCGATCACCGGGATCGCGGCGTTCTGATGGAGCCCGATCGGCAGCCGATACTCACCGGCGACCGGGTGACGCTGCGGCCGAGCAGCGCGGACGACTGGGAAGCGCTGTTCGCCGTCGCGTCCGATCCGCTGATTTGGGAAGTCCACCCGGCGCACGACCGCTGGCAGGAAAGCGTGTTTCGCGCCTATTTCGACGCGGGCATTGCGAGCGGCGGGGCGCTGACGATCGTCCACCGCGCCACCGGCGAAGTGATCGGATCGTCCCGCTTCGACAATTGGAAGCCCGAGGCGGACGAGATCGAGATCGGCTGGACCTACCTCAAGCGCGCTTATTGGGGCGGGAGCTATAACCGCGAGATCAAGCGGCTGATGCTGGATCATATTCACGCGCAAGTCGGCACGGTGGTGTTCACGGTCGGCGAGGGCAACATCCGCTCGCGCAAGGCGATGGAGAAGATCGGCGGCGTGCTGCGGCCCGGAACCGAAATGCGGCTGATGGCTGGCGAGATGAAGCCGCACGTGATCTACGAGATCCGTCGCCAGGGAAACCTGAAGGCGTGAAGCCGCTCGAGGGGCTGCGCGTCGTCGAACTGGCGCGGATCCTCGCGGGCCCCTGGTGCGGGCAGTTGCTCGCCGATCTCGGCGCCGAAGTGATCAAGATCGAGCGCCCGGGCGAAGGCGACGATACGCGGCATTGGGGGCCGCCTTTCCTCCACGGGGCGGACGGCGAGAATCTCGACGCGGCCTATTTCCACGCGTGCAACCGGGGCAAAACGAGCCGCGCGATCGACATCGCCAGCCCCGAGGGGCAAGCCGAGGTGCGCGCGCTGATCGCCCGCGCCGATGTCTTGGTCGAGAATTACAAGGTCGGCGGCCTCGTCAAATACAGGCTCGATCCCGCCAGCCTGCGCGCCGCCGATCCCCGGCTGGTGGTCTGCTCGATCACCGGCTTCGGGCAGGACGGGCCCTATGCCCACCGCGCCGGTTACGACTTCATCATCCAGGCCATGGGCGGGATCATGTCGCTGACCGGGGAGCCCGACGGCGCGCCGCAAAAAGCGGGCGTCGCTTATGCCGACATCTTCACCGGGGTCTATTCGGCAGTGGCGATCCTCGCGGCGCTGCGACGCCGTGACGTCACCGGCGAAGGCGCGCATATCGACATGGCATTGCTCGATACGCAGGTCGGCGTACTCGCCAATCAGGCGCTCAACTGGATGGCGAACCCGGCCAAGGTGCCGCACCGGATGGGCAACGGTCACGCCAACCTCGTACCGTACCAGGCGTTCGAGACGAAGGACGGTGCGCTGATCGTCGCGGTGGGCAATGATTCGCAGTTCCGCAAACTGTGCGTGGTGCTCGACCTCCCGTTCGCGAACGATCCACGCTTCGCGACCAACCCGGCGCGAGTGACCAACCGCGCGGCGCTGATTCCGCTGATCGAGGCCGCCATCCTGACCTGGGCCAAGGCGGACCTTTACGAAGCGCTTGAGGCCGCCGGCGTGCCCGCCGGCCCGATCAACACCGTTGACGAAGTATTCGCCGACCCACAGGTGATCGCGCGCGGCATGCAGATCGAACGCGAAGGCGTGCCGGGCTTGGCGAGCCCGATCGTCATCGACGGCGAACGCATGGTCTCGAACCGGCTGAGCCCGAAGCGGCCCACCGCCGTTTGAGGCTCTACCAGAGCGGCGGTTTGGCGACCATCAGCCAGAAGACCCCGAGCAGGCCGAGAAATGCCGGCCATCCGAGCAGGAACCAGGGTCGCATGGTTCGCGCATATTCGGGCGGCAGCGGCGCGCCGGCGGCGGCAGCGCTTTGCGCGAGCCGCTGCGCCCGGATCTGCAAGCCGACGGGCACCCAACACGCGAAAGCGAGGAGATAGAGCCCATAGGCTGCCAACAGCCACGGTTCGGTGGGCGACCATTCCGCGTGGAGCACGAGATACACGCCGCTTGCAGGCTGGACGAGTCCGCTGGTGCGGTGAAGATCCAGTCCGCGCGCACCACCATTCGTCCGACACTGGCGATCGTCGCGGGATTTCGCGTCAGATGCGCCTGCCACAGATACCAGGCAGTACCCGCGCCGAATCCGAACAGGATCGTGCTGCTCAGGACGTGGACCCATTTGGCCAGGAGATAGAAGTCCATCAGCGTTTATCCCCGATCGCGCCATGCACGAGAATCAGCGCCAGAATCGGGACGTTCTTGAGCAGAGGGCCGAGCGGATCCAGCCATAGACCGGGCATCACCGCGCCCAGAACCAGCGTGTATCCGACGACGGTGACCAATTGCGCGAGCGTCGACAGCTGCCCACGGCGATCGAACAGCACCAGCCCGGCGATCGCGACGTCGAGGAGACTGGTGCCGATCCGCAGCGCATCGGCCGCAACCGGAGGCAATCTCGCAGCTTCGACGAACGCTTCGGTGGCGGTGCTGCTGCTCGCCAGACCGAGCAAGGCGGAAGCGAGCCAGAGAAGGACCAGAACGGCGCGGATCGCAGGAGCGAGGAAGAAGAGCCGCGCGTGCCAACGATCCTGCACTTGTGCGGGTCGATCCCGCATCGCATCGGCGAGGCTGCGCGGCTGGAAACCGGCCGCGTCGACAAAGCCCGCGCTATCCCCTGCATTGCCGGCCACCAGCTGTTCGAGGCTGTTGGTGGTGATCGGGCCCGATCCGGCGAGATCGCCCGCCCGCCCGAGCAAGCGCATCACCGGCATCGGACGGTCACGAACAATGTTTTGCCGAAGCCCAGCCAGCACCGGCATCGCGTCAGCAGATCGCGCA
>JASLBO010000003.1 GCA_030146605.1 Sphingomonas sp.
CCACCGACACGGCGACCGCGGGCAAATTCTCGCAGCTCGAGTTCCTCAACAACACGATCTCGGCAGCGACGGTGACGAACAACACCAACCTGCAGCTGACCAATCTCAGCTACGCCAATTGGTGGCGCGGCGATTCGACCACGGGCGCCAAGCGGATCACCACTTCGGTATTCGGCTATCAGACCGTGCTGAGCGACATGCCGAAGACGGGCACCCAGGCCTATACGTCGACCGTCGTCGGACGGCTCGTCGGCGTCGAGGCCGGCGCCACCCAGATCGCGCGCCTCGGCGGTACCGTCACGGTGTCGGTCAATTTCTCGACCGGTCTCGTCGATCTCACCTTCAACCTGAACCGCACGCCTGAGGGCGGCGGCGCGACGGTCCCTTATGGCACCTTCACCGCGCAGGGCGGGATTTCGGCCGGCCAGAACCAGTTCCAGGGCAGCTTCGCGGGCAACCTGACGCTGTCGGGCACGCTCACCGGCAGCTTCTTCGGCTCGCAGGCGAAGGAAGTCGGCATCGCCTTCGCGGCATCGGGCACGGTCGGCGGGGGCAATCAGCGCCTCGTCGGCGTGGTCGTCGGCAAGAAGTAACGCCCGCCTGCACGAAACAATGGAAGGGGCTCCGGGAAACCGGAGCCCCTTTTTCGTTGCGTTCAGTCCTGCAGGCGGAGCGCTACCTCGCTCATGAAGCGGGCATCGTTGCCGCTGGCCAGCCACGGCGCCTCCGCCGCGATCGCGCCGAGCATGTCGGTGAGCGGCTCGATCTCGGCCTTGGCGTAATTGCCCAGCACATAGCCGGTTACGCGGTCCTTGTGCCCGGGATGGCCGATGCCGATCCGCACGCGGCGGAAATCGGGCCCCAGATGCGCGTCGGCCGAGCGCAGTCCGTTATGCCCGGCAGTGCCGCCGCCCAGCTTCACCTTGACCTTGAACGGCACAAGGTCGAGCTCGTCGTGGAAGACGGTGACGTCGGCGGGGGCGAGCTTGTAGAAGTCCATCGCCGCGCGCACCGCGCGGCCGCTCTCGTTCATGAAGGTGCCGGGCTTGAGCAGGATCACCTTGTCGGGGCCGATCCGCCCTTCCTGCGTCCAGCCCTGGAACTGCTTCTTCGGGGCGGAGAAACCGTGCACTTCCGCGATGGCGTCGACCGCCATGAAGCCGACATTGTGCCGGTGCATCGCATATTGCGGCCCCGGATTGCCGAGACCTACCCAGAGCTGCATGCGTAAACCCCAAAAACAAAATCGCCCCCGCACCTAGGATGCGGAGGCGATTTTTTCACCCAGGAAGTTCGGTGCGGCGATTACTCGCTTGCAGCCTCGCCTTCGGCGCCGTCGCTCTCGCCTTCGCTCGACTTGAGCGCCGACGGTGCGACGATCGTCGCGATGGTGAAGTCGCGGTCGGTGATCGCCGAGGTCGCGCCCTTGGGAAGCGTGACTGCCGAGATGTGGATCGAATCGCCGACTTCGACGCCCTTGAGCGAGATCTCGATCTGATCGGGGATCTCGGACGCGTCGACGACGAGCTCGAGCTCGTGACGGACGATATTGAGCACGCCGCCGCGCTTGATACCGGCCGATTCTTCCTCGTCGATGAACACGATCGGCACGTTGACGTGCACGCTGGCATGCTCGGAGATGCGCAGGAAATCGACATGGACCGGGCGGTCGGTGACGACGTCGAAGGTAACGTCCTTGGGCAAGGTGCGCTCGCCATTGACCATGACGACCGAGTTCATGAAGTGCCCGGTGTGGAGCAGCTTCATCAGCTCGCGTTCGCTGACATGGATGCCAACGGGGTCTGCCTTGCTGCCGTAGATAACGGCGGGGACGCGGCCTTCACGACGAAGCGCCCGGGAGGCTCCCTTGCCAACCCGGTCGCGCGTCTCGGCCGACAGCGTAAGCGATTCGCTCATGTGTCGTTCCAATGCGCTAAAGTGTTTCAGTTCATGCCGGGCAAGCCTCCAGGGATGACCCTGCCCGGGCAAGCGCGCGCCTCTAGCCGAAAGGGGGGAGAAGTGCAACCGGCTCCATCATCCCCCGGAACGGGGAGGAGCTTTGGCTACACCAGCTCGGGCAGCAGCTCGTCGAGCTTGTCGAGGCTCTGGCTCCAGCCTTCCTTCATCCCCGACAGCGCCGGGAGCATCGCATCGCTGACCTGGGTGACGGCCGTCGTCATATGCAGCGTCGTGCCGCCGCCGGGCGCGTCCTCGAACACCAGGGTGTCGATATGCTCGATCCCCCAGCTTCCGTCCGCTTCCCGAAAGGCACGCAGCACGAAGCGGAGGCGGTTCGGACGGTCGATTTCGAGATATTCGCCATAGACCGGATTGGTGCCGAACGGATCGGGGCCGCGCATGTCGATGCGGATCTTGCCCCCCGGCCGCGCATCGGTCTCGCAGACCGGCGCATCGAATTCGCGCGGGCCCCACCAGCGCGCGAGATGCTCGGCCCTGGTGAAACAGTCGAACACCAGTTCGCGCGGCGCCGCGAAGGTGCGGACGATCGTCATCTCATGGCCGACACCCAATTCGGTCGTCATTCTTCCTCTCCTTTTTGCTGCAGTTCATCGAGATACGCATCGAGATCGTCGAACCTGGCTTCCCAGAAGCGGCGATAGGCATGGAGCCAGTCGCTCGCCGCGTGGAGCGCCGCCGCCTCGAGCTTGGCCGGGCGCTGCTGCGCCGCGCGGCCGCGCGAGATCAGCCCGGCGCGCTCGAGTACCTTGAGGTGCTTGGTCACCGCCGGCCCGCTCATCGCGAAGGGCCGGGCGAGTTCGCCGACCGACGTCTCTCCCTGCGCGAGGCGGGCGAGGATCGCACGCCGGGTCGGGTCGGCGAGTGCGGCGAAGGTGGCGCTCAGCGGGTCGGATTGCATATAACCTCCGGGTTAAATAACCTGTCGGTTAAATTGACTGCGGTGTCAAGCGCGCGCCGGGGGACGACGGGAGCCTAGTAGTTCACCCGCTCCGCCTTGAGCCCGCGCCTGGCCAGCTCGGCCTGCACTCCGGCATTGCCGGCGAGGTGCCCTGCGCCGACCGCGACGAACACCGTCCCCGGCGCCTTCATCCGCGCCGCCAGCCACTCCGCCCATTTGGCATTGCGTTGGGCGAGCAGCGCATCGGCCAGCTCGGGCGCACGGGCGAGATCCTCGTTCATCAGCCGCGCGAGGCCGTCGGCATCGCCCGCGCGCCACGCCGCGACCATCCGCTCGATCGTCGCGCCCGCCTTGGGCAAGTCATCCAGCGTGTCGATCAGCAGCGCGCGCTGTGCCGGCAGCGGCAGCCGGTCGAAATAGCCGAGCTGCTCGCGCGCAGTCTCGAGCCCCGCGATCTTCTTGCCCGCCCCCTGCGCCGCCGCGGTCAGCACCGCCTCGGCGCCGTGCTTCTCGTCATAGCCCAGCCGGCGCAACGGGGCGGCCGACAGCATCGTCGCCGCAAGCCACGGCTCGGCGCGGTCGAGCGCCTCGGGGGGGAGGCCCATCCCGGGCAGCGCCGCCCGGAACTTCGCGGCTTCGGCCGGGGGCAACTGGTCCGGCAGAGCGGGGCCGCCCGGGGTCATGCCGAGCTCGCTCACCAGTGCCTGCATCTCGGCCTCGGGGGGCATCACCAGTTCGAGCACCAGCTCGTTGCTGGCGTCGAACGCGGTCTTCACGCCCTCGTCGAACCAGCCGAGCCCGGGCTTGAGCATGTGGACGGTGCCGAACAGATAGATTGTCGTGTCGGCGTCCTTGACTACCCACAGGGCCGGATCGGCATCGTTGCCGCTGTCGGCAGTCCCGGGCGCGCCGCACCCTGCCAGCGCCAGCAGCGCCAGTCCCGTCCATATCTTCCACATCGCGCGACAGGAGCGCGATCACTGCCGCCTTGTCAATCTGGCCCTGCCGCGCCAAAGCACCGCGCATATGTCCGAACCTCTCAGCTTCCAGCGGATGATCCTGAAGCTCCACGATTACTGGAGCGAGCGCGGCTGCGTGATCCTCCAGCCTTATGACATGCGCATGGGGGCGGGGACCTTTCACCCGGCGACCACGCTCAAGGCGCTCGGCCCCGATCCGTGGAACGCCGCCTTCGTCCAGCCCTGCCGCCGCCCGACGGACGGCCGCTATGGCGAGAACCCCAACCGGCTCCAGCATTATTACCAATATCAGGTGATCCTCAAGCCGAGCCCGCCCGATCTGCAGGAGCTGTATCTCGGCAGCCTGGCGGCGATCGGCGTCGACTTCACCCGCCACGACATCCGCTTCGTCGAGGACGATTGGGAATCGCCGACGCTCGGCGCCTGGGGGCTGGGCTGGGAAGTCTGGTGCGACGGGATGGAAGTGACGCAGTTCACCTATTTCCAGCAGATGGGCGGGTTCGACTGCAAGCCGGTGGCGGGCGAGCTGACCTACGGGCTGGAGCGGCTGGCGATGTACATTCAAGGCGTCGACAACGTCTACGATCTCGATTTCAACGGCCGCGGCGTGAGCTATGGCGACGTGTTTCTCGAGAACGAGAAGCAGATGTCGAAGTGGAATTTCGAAGTCGCCGACACCGACACCCTGTTCGACCAGTTCCGCAAGGCCGCGGCCGAATGCGAGAACTGCCTCGCGGCCGGCCTGCCGATCCCGGCCTATGAGCAGGCGATCGAGGCGAGCCACATCTTCAACCTGTTGAACGCCCGCGGCGTGATCTCGGTCGCCGAGCGTCAGGCCTATATCGGCCGGGTGCGCGATCTCGCGAAGGGCAGCTGCGCGGCGTGGATGGAGAAGAACGCCGAGGGCTGGAAAGCCCGTTTTCCGAACTGGAGCGCGGCGTGAATCTCATGTTCGTGCGAAGCCGCGAAGGCGCGAAGAGTTTGGTTCGCGCAGAGGCGCAGAGGACGCAGAGGAGCGTTTCCCGAAGCCACCCGCGAAGCGGCCTCAATCCGGTGCCGGCAAATATAAGGTCTCGCTGGCGCGGGACGATGCAGCACGGACAGGCTCTGCGTCCTCTGCGCCTCTGCGCGCAGAAACCTTCTTCCCTTCGCGCCTTCGCGCCTTCGCGTGAAAAGACATTATGACCGAAGACTTCCTCCTCGAACTCCGCTCCGAGGAAATCCCCGCGCGGATGCAGGAAAAGGCGCGCGCCGATCTCGCCGCCTTGTTCGACGCGCGGCTCAAGGCGCTCAACCTCGCCTTCGAATCGATCGAGAGCTTCGCCACCCCGCGCCGGCTCGCGCTGATCGTCCGCGGCGTCGCCGAGACCACCACCGCGGCGACCGAGGAACGCAAGGGGCCCCGCGCCGACGCGCCCGACGCCGCGATCCAGGGCTTCCTGCGCTCGACCGGGCTCAATCGCGACCAGCTCGTCCCGCGCGACGACGGCAAGGGCGGGCAAGTGCTGTTCGCGGTGATCGAGCGGCCGGGGGTTGCCGCCGGGTCGGTGCTCGCCAGCGCCACCACGCATGCGATCCACAGCTTCGCCTGGCCCAAGTCGATGCGCTGGGGCGAGTCCTCGATCTCGACCGAGAGCCTGCGCTGGGTCCGCCCGCTGCAGGGCATCGTCGCCTTGCTCGGCGACAAATTGGTGCCGATCGAAGTCGCCGGGCTGACGAGCGGCGTCCAGACCGTCGGCCATCGCTTCCACCATCCCGGCGTGATCACGATCGGCTCGGCCAACGACTATGTCGAGAAGCTGCGCGCCTGCCACGTCATCGTCGACGGCGCCGAGCGCCGCGCGATCATCGCTGTCGGCGCCAAGCTGGCGGCGCGCAAGGCGGGGCTGGAACTGGTCGAGGACGAAGGCCTGCTGTTCGAAAATGCCGGGCTGACCGAATGGCCGGTGCCGTTGCTCGGCCGCTTCGACCCGGATTTCCTGAGCGTGCCGCCGGAAGTGATCCAGCTGACGGCGCGGGTGAACCAGAAATACTTCGTCTGCCGCGATGGCGAGGGCAAGCTGGCCAACGCCTTTGTCTGCACCGCGAACGTGGACGCGAGCGACGGCGGCGCCAAGATCGTCGAGGGCAACCAGAAGGTCCTCGCCGCGCGGTTGTCGGATGCGCGCTTCTTTTACGAAACCGATCTCAAGACCCGGCTGGAGGACCTCCAGCCCAAGCTCGAAAAGATCGTCTTCCACGAGAAGCTGGGAACGGTCGC
>JASLBO010000069.1 GCA_030146605.1 Sphingomonas sp.
AGCGGAGCCAGTAGAGCCCTTGCGGCATGCGCCCGTCGGGTTCGGCCTCGGGCAAGTCAAAGCGGATCAGCCCCGGGCGGGCGAGTCCGAGGGTGCCATCGCGGGGTTGCTCGGCCAGATCGACCCAGCCGTTCGCGTCGAGGCAGGACCAGCGCAGGCCCGCCGGCCGATCGTCATTCCCGCCACCAGGCACCGTCTCGAACAGCAGCGACACGGTTTGCGGCGCGGCGACACGATCGAGACCGACATAGAGCGCTCCCTCCTCGTCATAGGCCGGCAACAGCGGCCAGCCGTCTTCGCGCGCGTCGGGCGCGTCGGGCGCCTCGACCGCGCCGAACGGGTGGAGATGATAGAGCCGGTCGATCGCGTCGGCGCGGCGGTAATGCTGCAGGTCAACCTCATGGGTTGCCGTGAAGTCGAGTTCCAGGCGCTTCAATTTGGGTGTGTAAGGCGGCCTGACGGTAAAGGCGTTCGCATCGCTGACCGCCCCGTTGCGCAGCGCCGCGGCGAGCGCCACCGCCTTGGCCGCCGAAAGTCCCGGATATTCCTGATGGCCGAAGCCCGTGCCCGCCAGCGTCATCAACAGGTAGCGCCGCCGATCGCGCACCAATTGTCCGCCCGGCCCGACGACATTGTCCGCCGGCGCGTTCCGGCCAAGCGCCAGATCGCCGCCGCGGACAGGGGCGTTGGGATCGGTGCCGAACAGCGTTTGCGGAGATCCGAGCAGGGTGGTGCGCACGCGGCCATCGACGAGGCTGAATTGCGCCGTGAAGACCCGCGGCGGGTAATTGGCATAGTGCGCGGCGAGATCGGCGGGCGCGCCTTGCCACTGCCATCGCAGCGCAAGCGAGGTCAGCCGCTTGTTGAGCAGGTCGACATGCCCGACCGCAAGTTCCGCACCCGGCGGCGCGACCGTGCCGAACGGTTCGAACGGCTTCTTGCCGTCGGCACGGCCGGTGTCGGTTTCAACGTCGAGCGGCCAGAGCCCGGGCGCCTCCTCCGCGGCTTGCCGACCAACGACCACGCGCAGATGCGCGCGCGCCAGGCGCAATGTGCGATATCGTGCGTAAGCGGTTTCGAAGCGCTTGCCGTTCCACACCGGACGGAGCTGCAGCCGCAGCGCGGGCCAGCGCGCATCGGTGGGCCCGGTCCCGGGCGGCGCGATGGCGGGATCCGAAACGTCGAGAGTGAAGGAGATGCGCAGCGCGATCAGCGGCTGCGCCGGATCGAGCGCCGCGATCTCGCCGGCATCGGAATAGCGGATCTGGGCGAACTCCGCATCCTCGATCTCGAGCCAGTCCTCGCCCGCGCTCAGCGAGAGGAGGAACGGCCGCTTCAACGGGGGATCGCCCCTGGCGGCGAGGTCGAGGAGCGGTCCGCCCTCGTCGTCGTGGAAAGCAAGCGTGAGGGAAATTCGGCGTCGCCCGGTGGACAGGGCCAGCGCCGGAGACGCGATCGCCCATCCGAGCGCGGTGGGCGGCCGGGCCGCACCCGAATCACGGGGGATAGCGCCGAAGCTCGGCCAGGCGGCACCGGCGCCCGCTGCCGCGGGCGCATCGGCCTCCGCCCAAAGCCCGTGCCAATAGGTGCGGCTGGCGATCGGCTCGGGGAGAGAGAGCCTGCGCCGGCGCGCCGCGGCGAGGATTCCGTCGAGCTGATCCAGCCGCGCGGGATCCACGCTCGCTGCGTTTCCAGCATCCAGCACGCTACGCACCAGTGCGACCTCGGCCGGTGTGGAATAGCGCGCGAGCGCATCGAGCAGGGCTGGCGACTCGACGGGTTCGCCGGTTGCCGCCGCGAGGGCCGCGGCGATTCCTTCCGTTCGGCGAGGCGAGGCCTCCCGCAGCTCGCGCATCTCGGCGCGCTCATCGTTCCGGACCTTGCGGGAATGCGCCTCGGCCAGCAGTGACCCGGCCTCGGCCCATGCCGGATCATGGTCCTGCGCATCGAGGACCGGCAGGAGCTTGGTCAGCTTCTCGGCCGGGAGAAAGAACCAGCTTTCGATTTCACCGACGCGATCCAGATAGCTGCCGACATCGGCGACTCCCCCCGCCTCGGATCCGGCCGCGGTCCAGTCGATCGAACCGACCGCGGTTTGAAGGTTGCTTTCAAAGGCGGTCGGTACCTCGGGAGCAAAGCTCCATGCGGGGTCGCCCCGCTCGCGGCGCCCGGCAACTTCGAGATAGCCGTTGATCACGCGCCAATCGGCGTCGTCCGCGCGCTTGGCGTCCATCATCGGCACGAACTGTCGATCGACATCGAGGAACAGATTGCTCGCGATGAAGGCGCGGACGTCCTTGCGATCGAGGTGCAGCATGAGGTCGTCGACGGTGGCGACTTCCTCGAGCCCGTTGTCGATCATCGGATCGCCGTCATACGCCTTGCCGAGATTGGCAGCGAAGTTGCGTGGCTCGGTCGGCTCGAGCTGCCAGTTGCTGTCGCCGCGCTTCGCCTGACCGGCCGCCTGCAGGGTGGCGTTGATGCGATTCCAGTCGTCGTCCGCGGCATCGCGGCGGCGCTTGCGTGCGACGAGCGCGCGTAATTCGAACAATTCGAGCCGTAAAATCGCCCGGCTGAATCCCAGAAGCTGCGTCAGCGCACGCCAGCGCGCAGCGGAAAGCGGGCCCGCGCGCAGCGGCGGCAACGGGTCGCCCGGGCGCGGCATGCCGTAAGCGAGGCGAAGGAGCGCCAGCGATTTCTCCTCCGGCGTACCCGGCTCGACATGGCGGGCCTCGGCCAGGCCGACCACCTCCCGATCGACGAAGCTGGTGGCAAGCGCGGCCACCCGCGCGCGATTCACGACCAGCGTATCGTCGAGGCGATAGATGCGGTCGCGACGCCGCGCGTCGCGTCCGGCGAGCAGGCGCAATCCGGCGGGGGCTTCGGCGGCGGCAACCCCGGGTGCGAGCTCCAGCAGAACGAAGGCGCGGTCGGGCCGGGCGGGTGCCGGGACGAGGCGCAGCACGTCGCGCAGTTGATGCTCGTAATGACGATCGGCAACCGCGTTGATCGCCTCCTGACCGTGACGAAGCAGGCGCACGCAGGCGAGCAGCAGCATCATGTGCGGCCGCCGCAGCGCGGCAAATCGCTCGTCGTGGAAGCGATCGGGATCGGCGGCAAAGGCAGCCGCCTCCGCGTGACTGACGATACCCTGGCCCGGCTCGGACGCGAGGCCGGCGAACATCGGTGCCCAGTTTCCCTCGGCCTGCCCGGTGTCGCCATCCGGATCGTACCACAGCAAATGGTCGGCATAGGCCTGCGCGAAGGCGATCATGTCCGCGGAGGAGCGCTCGTCGAGACGGACATAGCGGGGATCGAGCTCGGGCCGCAGACGGCCGCGCTGGGACGTGCCGTCGCGCTCGCTGCCGCGGAGTTCCTCCAGCATCAGCCGGCCCTCACGGTTGCGTTCGTCGTCACGAACTGGCCGTTGCCGCTATAATTCGGCGTGGCGTCGGGAACCGGCCCGGTCGCCTGCGGCTGTTGCGCGGGGCTGGCAACGGTGAATTTGGCGACGAACTGCGACCCCTTGAGGATCAGTTTCTTGCCGGCGCCGACCACCGTCTGGGCGAGCTGGTCGCCGGCGAGCTGGTCGATCTGCAAGGTTCCGGTGCCCGGGATCACATAAGGCGGCGCGACGTACATGCAGCCGGGCACGCTGACCGACCCTTCGTCGCCTTCGAGACAGGCGGCGTGGCCGGTGGTCGTCGCCGGACCGCTGCCGGTGATCGGGCCCGGGCGCACGACCACCATTGCCGCCCCGAACGCCGGCAAGAACATGGCCATGTCGCCATCGATGACGACGAGATCGGTCATGGCCGCGCCGATCCCGACGCTTCGCGGATGTAGAAGGGATAGACGAAATTGTAGCGCGAGTTCGCACCGCGAAGCACGTAGGAGAGCGAGATCGTCAGCAGCCCGGGCTCGTCGCCGCTCTCGACGATGTCGAGTCCGGCAACTTCGATCCGCGGCTCCCACGCGATGACCGCGGCGAGGATCGCAGAGCGCATGTCGGTGAGCAGCGCCCGATCGATCTGCGCGAACACGTGGCGCGACAGGCTGGCGCCGAAATCCTCGCGCATCGGCCGTTCGCCGGTTTCGGTGGCGAAGATGATGCGCAGGCTCTCGGCGACATCGTCGGCACCGGCCACGGTGTCGACCTCCGCGCCGCCACGCCCGAAGGACGGCGGGAACGCCCAGCCGCGCCCGAGGAACGGGGCGTCCGCGGACATGAAGGTGCCGTCAGTTGAGCGCAATCTTGGTCCCCTTGATCGTGACGTCGCCGCTGGCCTCGACCTTGAAATCCTTCGCCGAGACGAGCTGGATGCCGTCCTTGTCGAACACCAGCTTGTTGCCGTTGCCATCGGCGAGCGTGATCGATTCGGCGCCGTCCTTCAGCGCGATCGTGAGCGACGATTCCTTGGCCTTGAGCGCCAGACTGACCTTGTCGGCGTCCTCCAGAATCTCGAGCGACACGTTCTTGCTACCGAACCCCTTCGCCTCATTCGCCGCGGTGGCGGTGGCAAAGGGATCGTGCGGTGCGTTCTTCGAGCCGAACAACGCCCCGAGCACGACCGGCTCGCGCGGATCGTCGGCGAGGAAGCCGACCACGACCTCGTCGCCGGGCATCGGCCGGAACAAAAAGCCGCGCTTGCTCCCCGCCTCGGGCGTGGCGAGCCGGGCCCAGACGATGCCGTCGCCCGCGCCGACTCCGGGCAGGATCACGCGGATGCGCTGCTCGCCCAGCGGATCGGCTTCGAATTCGTGGACCAGGCCGATCCGCAGACCGCGGATTGCCGGCAAGGGCCCGGTCGGCGCGGGGGCGGCCGCAGGCAAGGGCTGGGGCAGCCCCAATTGGAGATCGGTCGACCATGCGTTCGCTTCGACGACATGGCGCACGCCGCTCACTACTGCGTTGCCGGCAAAACGCGCGCCCACCCCGCGCAATTCGACCAGATCGAGGGGCTCGAGCGCGGCGCCGCCGATGGTCAGCCGGCCGCGCAGCATCGCGAGCCGCTCGCGCGCGAGGTTGGCGCTCGCCCAGGCGCGCAGTTCGGCGGCGGGGAGCGGCGCGAGATGCGCCAGCGTCGTGAGGCCGAGCCCCAGCGCTCCGGCGGCGTCGGCCGGATCGACATCGCCCTGCGCGAGATCGAACAAGGTGGCGGCGGCGGGTTCGGTCAGCGCACCCTGCGGCAGGTCCCAGCCGATCGCCTCGACGCTCTCCGGCTGGGTCGTGGTATCGAGCTCCAGCTCGATATCGTTGACCGCATCGAGCCCGAGTTCGACCGTCAGAGCCGCCGCGCCGGCGACTGCCCATGGCCGCATCGACAGCGCGCCGTCCTTCACCGTGACTGCCATCCCGATCGCCTCTGCGCGGGCGAGGATGAAATCCCAGTCGCTGACATCATACTGGACGAGCTGGGGATGGATCACGGCATCGCCGCTGAGTTCGCCGCGCTTGACCTTGGCGCGCGCGAGGATCGCGCCGACCGCGTCGGCATCGCTGCTTTCGGGATAGACTGCGCTGCGGCGCGGCCGGGTGAGCCGCCACGCCTCGTCCTTGCACTCGACCACAAGCCGCGGCGCGCCCGCGCGCACTTCCATCCGCAGCCGGGAGACGAGGCCGGAGAACAAAGCCGTCGTGCGTTCATCGACCCGCACCGATATCGAAACTTTTGCGCCGGGCGCGAAGGCGTCGCTGTCGAGCGCGGGAAAGGTGCGGGTCGGCAAATCCCCATCGATCAGAACGATCCGCGCGTAAGGCACCCGACCGACCTGGCGAACCACCTCGACCGACGCGAGCAGGAACTCCGCGGGGATCGGCTCTCCGGCGGCGGTGACGAGGGGAACGGCGTGCGGCATCAGGTCAACCGATGATCGGCGGGAAGACGAGCTCGCGGCCCGGTTCGATCGCGCGAAGCTGGTCGAGATCGTTGATGCGCGCGACCGCGGCGGCCTGGCGGGGGGTGCCATACACCTCGCGGGTGAGGCTCGCCACGGTGTCGCCAGCGCGGACGAGGCGGCTGTGCGTGACGTCGGGCGAGGCGAGCCCGGCGATGCGGAGCTGATTGCTGTGCTCGTCATCGGAAACGAGTGCGAGATCGAGTTCGGCGCGCATCGGCGAGCCGTCGCGATTGAAGCTCTGATAGGCGATCGCGGCGGACTTGAGCCGGCATTTGTACCCGGTCTGGCCGAGTTCGGTGCCCCAGTCGCCCCACTTCACCCACAAGAAGCTCGGCTGATGCGTGTCGCCGTTGACCTGATAGGCAAGCCGCAGGAAGTCGCCGATGCGCTGGCCGACCGTGCGGTTGCGCCCGAACAACGTGACAAGCCCGATCTCGTTGACGCCGGTGCCGTCGAGCAACAGCTTCACTGACAGATCGGCCGGCTTCTTGCGCACGAACCGTGCTTCGTGGCTCGCCCCTGCGGCATCGCTTGCGGCCTCGTATTGCACCGCGAAGGTCTGGCTGAGCGTCGTCGGATTGAACATCGCCTCGAACTCGCCGATCTTGGCGCTGCGCTCGCGATCCGAATAGGCTTCGATCTTGAGCTTCTCGAGCTTGAACAGGTCGGGGAAGGCCATCGCTCAGGGCTCCTGCGACCGGCGCAGCTGGCGCATCACCTCGGCCACGCAGTCCCGGATCAGGAGTGCCCGGGCGCCCGCATCGAGCCCGGGTGCCTGCTCGTCGTCCTGCTCCGCCGAGCGGGGCTCGGCTATCGCCCGGATCACCAGCTCGCGAATCTCGATGGGCATCAGACGCGCACCACCTGCATGCGGGCATAAGCGAGTTCCAGCGTCTCGATCATCACCGACGGACTGTCCGCGTTGAGGTCCGAGGTCAGCCATCGCACCGGATAGGCGCGAATGAACATCCAGCCGGCCAGCGGCACCTTGTCCTCGCTCAGCGCGGTGACCAGCACGTTGGAGGGAGCGAATTTGAACAAGGTCATCGCCGCATTGAACTCGATCGTCAGCGGCGACCCGACGGTCACGCCGCGCTTGAGCACGAGGTTCTGGTAGGTGATCGAATCCGGCAACCGATGCGAATAGAGCAACTGGCCACCTTCGCGATGGGTGACTGTGCCGATCTCCGCGTTGAGGCCGCCGACGCTCTGGAACCGGATATCTAGCGGATTGGGAATCACCCCGCCGGCGAAGAAGAAAACGCCGAAGCGGAAGTTGGCGATCGGATCCATGATTTACGGGCGCTCGACGGTGATGCCGCTCGCCATCACCTCGAGCGTCTGGAAGGCGACTTCCGAACTGCTCGCGGTCAGGCTGGGTCCCGCCAGCTTGACCGGCACTGCCTTCCGGATCCGCCAGACGAGCACGGGTTCGCCGGCGGCGTCGACAAGCGCCACGTCCAGCGGCTTGGGGGCGGCGTTCTCGCTGGTGAGCCAGGCAAAGAAGCGGCTGTCATCGGCGAAGACACCGCGCTTGAGGCTGAGACGCTGATGCTTGGTCGAGCGATAGGTCTGCAAGGTCTCGCCTTCCCATTCGCTCAGGCCGTGCTTGTAGGTCGATTGTTCGCGCTCGATGGTCAGGCCGGTCACCTCCGCGAACGCCACCGTCTCACCGGCGACGGTGGCGCGAAAGCTGTTGGCGAGGAGCGGGGCGCTGGCCATCAGCGGATCACGCCTCCTCGA
>JASLBO010000070.1 GCA_030146605.1 Sphingomonas sp.
GGTTCATCTGTGCGACGGCAGCGGAGGTCTGTTCGAGGCTCGCCGCATTGGCCTCCGTCCGGCGGGCGAGGCTCTCCGAGGCCTGGGCGATCTCACCCGAGCCCGAGCGGATCGTCGCGGCGCTCTCCGAGACGGTGCCGATCAATGCGCGGAGCGAGGCCAGCGCAGCGTTGAAATTGGTGCGCAGCTCGGCATAGTCGCCGGGATATTCCTCGGTGATCTCGGCGGTGAGGTCGCCCTCGGCGAGGCGGCTCAAATTGACGGTCATGCCGCGGACGATACCCGCGTGGCGGCGAGCCTCGGCATTGAGCGCGAGCTCCTTCCTGGCGGCGTCGCGGAAGCTCAGCATTGCCTTGGTCATCCGGCCGACACAGTCCTTATATTCGGTGAACTCGATCGGGGTCTCGAGATCGCAGGCGGCGAGTGCCTCCATCCGGACGACGGTGGTGACATAGGGCGTGGCGATTGCGCTGCGAAACCAGGCGGCACAGGCAATGCCCGCGAGCGTGGCCAGCGCGCCGACCGGCAGCACATAGCCAGGAGCGACAAGCGCGGCGAGCGTGGGAAGCGCAGTGAGCCCGCACAGGGTGCCGAAGGCGATGAGCAGCTTGAGGCGGATGGGAGCGTCTTTGACGAACCAGGGCATCGGATATCCCGCAAAGAAGGAAGCGCAATGGCCTGCGCCGCTCTAATTGTAGAAGGATTTCAGTCAGCTATGTGGGTGTGCCGTAAGGGAAATCTTCCAGACACAGGATGTCAGGCGATGAGCACCCGATCGTCGAACAGGCCGTAGGCGAGCGTCGAGGCATAAAAGGCGACGGCCTTTTGGCGGGGCATCGTGCTCGCCCATTTGCGCATGTCGAACGCCGCGTTCTGCAGCGCCATCAGCGCCTGCGACGCGACCAGCGGATCGATCGCGCGGATCGAGCCCTCGGCGATGCCGTCGGAGAGCATGCCGGCGAAACGGCGCGCGATCCGGTTCGACCGGTCGATCATCGTCGAACGGACGTGCGGCGGGAGGCCCGACAGCGCGGTGGTGCGCAGGAGCGGACCGCGTTCGGAGAATTGATAGTCGAGCAAGGTCGCGATCGTGCTGTCGAGCCGCTGCCAATGGCTGCCTTCATGGCTCTCGGCGAGGCGCTGGGCGTCGGCGATGATGTCGAAGCTGCGCTTGTAGCAGGCGATCACCAATTCGTCCTTGGCATCGAGATGGTGGTAGAAGCTGCCCTTGGTGACGTTGAGCTCGGAAGCGATGCGCTGGACCGAGGCGCCGCGATAGCCGAGCTCGTTGATCAGCCGCGTCGCGGCGAGCAGGAATGCCTCGCGGCCCGGCTCGGGCTCGTCATGCTCGAGGTCGAGCATCTCCGGGCGCCAGTCCTGCCCGGGCGCGGCGATCCCGGAGCGGAATACGTCCATGAGCCGCGCCTCGACGCGCGGATATTCGTCGACTTCGTAGCGCGGCAGCCACGCGGTCAGCCAGAAGGTGTTTTCGAGCAGCACGTGCGCGCGCGCGCCGAACAGATCGGTCTCGGCGCGGCTGGCGCCGGCACCCCACAGGCTGCGCGTCTTGCGGAAGATGTTGCGCCAGCCGGTGAGCAGCTGGCCCTTCACCGGATCTTCCATCGCGCGCAGATCGGAGAGGATCGCGAAGTCGCGCTCGTCGCCGCGGCGGATGCGGGCGAGGCGCTCCATGTTGATGTTGAGATAGCGCGCGACGCGGGCCTCGGGGGTCGCCTCTCCGAGCGCGGTGTCGAGCATCGCGTCGAGCTGGCCGAGCGTCTGCTCGAAGGCGGCGGCGGCAAGGTCTTCCTTGCGCTTGAAATAATAGGTCACCGACGTGGTGTTGAGCCCGACGCGGCGCGCGACGTCGGCGAAGGTCATGCCCTTGGCACTCTGCTCGTTGATCGCGTCGGCCGCGGCGGCGAGGATCGCGTCGCGCTTCGCCTGGAATCGCTTGGTGCCGCCGCCGCTCTCGATGTTTCCAGGTGCATTCATTGCATTCCAGTCTAACGAATTCGCGGGCCAGCCAAAGCGTTTTTTGAAGGTGCGTGTCTCGATTTTTCTCTAGGTCGAGACCCTTTACCGAATATGCGGTACGCTCTAGTCAGGGGAGGATAACGATATTAGAGGGTGCTGCCATGGACTTCACGCTGAGCGAGCGGGAAACCTGGTTCCGCGATCGGGTGAAGACGTTCATCGAGGACGAGATCCGCCCGCGCGACGGCGACTATCGCGCGCAGCAGCGCGAGGGCGATCGCTGGAAAGTGCTGCCGGTGATCGAGGAGATGAAGGCCAAAGCCAAGGCCGCCGGGCTGTGGAATTTCTTCATGCCGCCCAATTCGGGCCAAACCCATGTCGACGACAGCTTCGAATTCGAGGGCACCCAGCTCAGCAATCTCGAATATGCCTTGTGCGCCGAGGAGATGGGACGGCTCGGCTGGGCCTCGGAATGTTTCAATTGCTCGGCCCCCGACACCGGCAACATGGAGGTTTTGCACCGCTACGGCACCCGCGAGCAGAAGGAGCAATGGCTCGGGCCGCTGATGCGCGGCGGGATCCGCTCGGCCTTTTTGATGACCGAGCCGGCGGTGGCCTCGTCCGACGCGACCAACATCGAGACGCGGATGGAGCGTGACGGCGACGAGTATGTGATCAACGGGCGGAAATGGTGGTCCTCGGGCGTCGGCGACCCGCGCTGCAAGGTCGCTATCGTGATGGGCAAGACCAGCCCCGAGGCGTCGCGCCACGCCCAGCAGAGCCAGATCCTCGTGCCGCTGGATGCCCCGGGCGTCACCATCGAGCGGATGCTTTCGGTTTTCGGGTATGATCATGCGCCGCACGGACACGGCGAAGTGGTGCTCGAAAATGTCCGCGTGCCGGTCGAGAATGTCTTGCTCGGCGAGGGCCGCGGGTTCGAGATCGCGCAGGGGCGATTGGGGCCGGGGCGGATCCACCATTGCATGCGCACGATCGGGGTGGCCGAGGAAGCGATCGCGGCGATGGCCAGGCGGCTGGTCAGCCGGGTCGCGTTCGGCAAGCGGCTGTCGGACCATAGTGTGTGGGAGCAGCGCCTCGCCCGGGCGCGGATCGACATCGAGATGACTCGGCTTTTGTGCCTCAAGGCCGCCGACATGATGGACAAGGCGGGCAACAAGGCGGCGCAGCTCGAGATCGCGATGATCAAGGTGCAGGCGCCGATGATGGCGCTCCAGATCATCGACGACGCGATCCAGGCGCATGGCGGCATGGGCGTGTCGGGCGATACCTTCCTTGCCGATGCCTGGGCGGGCCTGCGCACGCTGCGCTTCGCCGATGGGCCGGAC
>JASLBO010000423.1 GCA_030146605.1 Sphingomonas sp.
GGCCGCGTCGGGCGGCGGCGGGCGCGGCATGAAGGTGTGCACGTCCGAGGACCAGCTCGAGACGCTGATGCAGCAGGCCGGCAGCGAGGCGAAGGCCGCGTTCGGCGACGCCACCGTCTATATCGAGAAATATCTCGGCAACCCGCGCCACATCGAATTTCAGGTATTCGGCGACGGCAACGGCAACGCGATCCATCTGGGCGAGCGCGACTGCTCGCTCCAGCGCCGTCACCAGAAGGTCCTGGAGGAGGCCCCCTCCCCCGTGCTCGGCCAGGCCGATCGCGAGCGGATCGGCGGAGTCTGCGCCAAGGCGATGGCCGATATGGGCTATCGCGGTGCGGGGACGATCGAGTTCCTTTGGGAAAATGGCGAGTTCTACTTCATCGAGATGAACACCCGGCTGCAGGTCGAGCATCCGGTGACCGAGATGATCACCGGGCTCGATCTGGTCCGCGAGCAGATCCGCGTCGCCGAAGGGCATGGCCTGTCGTGCGAGCAGCACCAGATCAACTTTCACGGTCATGCCATCGAATGCCGGATCAACGCCGAGGATCCGCGCACCTTTGCCCCCTCGCCGGGCATTGTGAAGCAGTTCCACGCGCCGGGCGGGATGCACGTCCGGGTCGACAGCGGGCTCTATACCGGCTATAAGGTGCCACCTTATTACGACAGCATGATCGCCAAGCTGATCGTCTATGGCTCGACTCGCGAACGCTGCCTGATGCGGCTCAAGCGCGCGCTCGAAGAGTTCGTGATCGAGGGGATGAAGACCACGATACCCTTGCACCAAGCCTTGCTCGACGACCCCCAATTCCAGGCGGGCGAATATACGATCAAGTGGCTCGAAGAATGGCTGGCGAAGCAGGACGCGTGAAGGCCAGGATCTACCACAACCCGCGCTGCTCGAAGTCGCGTGAGGCACTGGCGATCCTGAACGACTCGCCCGGCGTGGAAGTCGAGATCATCGACTATCTCCAGACTCCGCCATCGCGCGAGGAACTGGCGCATCTCTACGCTCGCGCCGGGATGACCGCGCGCGAAGGGCTGCGCAGCGCCGAAAGCGCCGCCAGACCGCTCAAGGGCGCCGATGACGGCGCGATCCTCGACGCGATGGCCGCCAATCCGATCCTGATCGAGCGCCCGCTGGTCGAAACCGGGAGCGGCGTCCGCCTCGGCCGCCCACCCGAGAAGGTGCGCGAAATCCTGTGAACGCGGCCCACGGCAAGGTCGTCCGTCCGGGCCATAATGCGTGGCGCGTCGAGCATGCCGACCGCGTGTCGGTGGTGGTCGATGCCGAGGATTATTTCCGCGCCGCGCGCGACGCGATGCTGCTGGCCAAGCGCCAGATCCTGCTGATCGGCTGGGACTTCGACGCGCGGATCAGGCTGGCCGAGCGGTCGGACGATGCACCCGACGCACCCGAACAGGTCGGACCGTTCATCACCTGGCTGGCAAAGCGCACACCCGCGCTGGAAATCTATCTGCTGCGCTGGGACGTCGGCGCGCTGAAGACCTATCTGCGCCCCAAGACGCTCGGCAGCATCGTCCGCTGGACGCTGCATCCGCGCATTCATCCGAAGCTCGACAGCAAGCATCCGCCGGGGGCCTCGCACCATCAGAAGATCGTGGTGATCGACGATTGCCTGGCGTTCTGCGGCGGGATCGACATGACCGACCGGCGCTGGGACACGCGTGGCCACAGCGATGACGAGCCCCGCCGGGTCGGTCCGGGCGGCGCCCCCTATATGCCGTGGCACGACGCCACGACCGCACTGCAGGGCCCCGTGGCGCGCGCGCTTGGCGAATTGTGCCGCGAGCGTTGGGAGCTCGCCGGCGGCAAGCCGATCGCCCCGCCGCCCGCGCGCGACGGCTGCTGGCCCGAAATCCTGACCCCGCATTTCATCGATGTGCCCGCGGCGATCTCGCGCACCCAGCCCGAGATGAAAGGGATCGAAGCCGTCCACGAGATCGAGCGGCTCTATCTCGATCTGATCGCCCGCGCCGAGCGGACGATCTATGCCGAGAGCCAGTATTTCGCATCGCGCCGGATCGCCGAGGCGATCGCGCGGCGGCTCGACGAAACCGACGGCCCCGAGATCGTCATCGTCAATCCGCTGGCTGCCGATGGCTGGCTCGAGCAGGTCGCGATGGACACGGCGCGGGCCCGCCTGGTCGAGGCCCTGCGCAAGCGCGACAGGCAGGGGCGGCTGCGACTCTATCACCCGGTCACCACCGCGGGCGCGCCGATCTACGTCCATGCCAAGGTGCTGGTGATCGACGACAGGGTGCTGCGGGTCGGCTCGTCCAACTTCAACAACCGCTCGCTGCGGCTCGACACCGAGTGCGACGTGACCATCGAGGCAGGGCCGACCGAGGAGGCGAACCGCGGCCATATCGTTTCGATCCGCAACGGCCTGCTGGCGGAGCATCTAGGCTGCACGCCCGAGGAGGTCGCAGAAGCGATCGAGAGCGAGTCGCTGATCGCCGCAATCGAGCGGCTGCGGCAGCGCGGCGGCAAAACGCTGCAACCGTACCAAGTGCCGGATATCGAAGGCGTAACCGCCTGGCTCGCGGATCACGAGGTGCTCGATCCCGAGAACCCCGAGGATCTGTTTGAGCCGATCGCCAGCGGCGGGCTGTTCCGGCGGCTGCACCAGCCGAAGGGGTGAACCCCGGCCTTCGTCCCAGGCGCCGCGCTGATCACGACCGACCGCCCGAAAATGGAACGCGCGCGGCTGGGACCTAATTTAAATATAATTGACAAGAATGTACTTGTGGGGCCTTCTTAAGATCTCAATGGGGGGATTCCATGAAAACTGCATTATTCGCGCTTTCGGGCGCGGTTCTCGTTTGCGCGCCTGCAGCATATGCGCAGACGACCGCTTCGGCTGCACCTGCCACCGCGCCGACATCCGCGCCTGCACTCGCACCAGTATTCGCTCCGACAATCGCACCGGTAGTAGTTGGTGCCGGCGATAGTGCTGTGCTGCGCGTCGGCACCAAGGTTCCACTCAAGCTTTCCGAGGAACTGACCACCAAGGGCAAGAAGCTTCGGGTGGGCCAGCGTTTCCGGCTGGAAGTTGCGGAGGCGGTTATCGTCAATGATCAGGTCGTCATCCCCGTCGGCGCTCCGGCCACGGGCGAAGTCACCGAAGTTCGCAACAAGGGGATGTGGGGCAAATCCGGCCACCTCACCGCTCAGGTGCTCTACGCGACCGTCAACGGCCGTCAGATCAAGCTCAACGGCACCTTCGACGACAAGGGAACCGCAGGCGGGGTCGGTGCGGCGGCAGTATCGGCAGTCATCTTTCTGCCGGCGGGCTTTTTCATGACCGGGACAAGCGCGCGCGTTCCTGTCGGCGCCCCGGTGACTGCGTTCGTGGGCGAGGACGTGCCTTTGACCTTCGCGCCCGTCACCCCGAACCCGATGGTGGTGGCACCGGCGGTCCCCGCGCCGACCGAGCAGGCTGCGGCTGCGCCCGGCGTGAATTGATGGCACGAGGCGAGCGGTTAAAACCGCTCGTCCTCGTCGCAAACGGAACCGGCCTCACAACTTCACCTCCGCACGGGGTGACGAAGCCTCGCGCCCTCGCTAAGGGCTCGGCACATGACTCAGATCACGCCCGAGATCGTCGCCGAGCACGGCCTGTCCCCCGAGGAATATGCGCGCGTCCTGCACGCGATGGGGCGCGAGCCCAATCTGACCGAACTCGGCATCTTCAGCGTGATGTGGTCCGAACATTGCAGCTACAAATCCTCGCGCATCCACCTGAAGAAGCTGCCGACCACCGGCCCGCAAGTGATCTGCGGCCCCGGCGAGAATGCCGGCGTAGTCGATATCGGTGACGGCCAGGCGGCGATCTTCAAGATGGAGAGCCACAACCATCCGTCGTACATCGAGCCCTATCAGGGCGCCGCGACCGGCGTCGGCGGCATCCTCCGCGACGTGTTCACGATGGGCGCGCGGCCCGTGGCCAACATGAATGCGCTGCGCTTCGGCCGGCCCGATCATCCCAGGATGCGCCATCTGATCGCCGGCGTGGTCCACGGCATCGGCGGCTATGGCAATTGCGTCGGCGTGCCGACCGTGGGCGGCGAGGTGAACTTCCACCCGGCCTATGACGGTAACATCCTCGTCAACGCGATGACGGTCGGCGTCGCCGATCAGGACAAGATCTTCTATTCGGCCGCGTCGGGGATCGGCAATTCGATCGTCTATGTCGGCTCCAAGACTGGCCGCGACGGCATCCACGGCGCGACGATGGCCTCGGCCGATTTCGGCGAGGATCCGCACGAGAAGCGCCCCACCGTCCAGGTCGGCGATCCGTTTACCGAGAAATTGTTGATCGAAGCGTGCCTCGAGCTGATGGCGAGCGACGCGATCGTCGCGATCCAGGACATGGGCGCCGCAGGCCTCACTTCCTCCTCGGTGGAGATGGCGAGCAAGGGCGGCGTCGGCATCGAGCTGGTGATGGACGACGTGCCGCAGCGCGAAACCGGCATGACGCCGTATGAGATGATGCTGAGCGAGAGCCAGGAGCGGATGCTCATGGTGCTCAAGCCCGGGCGCGAGGATTTCGCCGAGGCGATCTTCCGCAAATGGGAGCTCGACTTTGCGGTGATCGGCCATGTCACCGACACCGGCCGGATGGTGCTCAAATGGCAGGGCGAGGTGGTCGCCGACATCCCGCTCGCACCGCTTGCCGACGATGCGCCGCTCTACGATCGCCCGCACGTGCCCACGCCCAAGCGCGCGCCGCTGACCGATGTGCCCGAGAGCAAAGACCCCGCCGCGGACCTCGTCAAGCTGATGGGCTCGCCTGACATCGCCAGCCGCCGCTGGATCTGGGAGCAGTACGACCACATGGTCGGTGCCGACACCGTCCAGCGCCCGGGCGGCGACGCCGCGGTGGTGCGCGTCCACGGCACGCAAAAGGGGCTCGCGATCACCACCGATTGCACCCCGCGTTATTGCTTCGCCGATCCGGTCGAAGGCGGCAGGCAGGCGGTTGCCGAGGCATGGCGCAATTTAACGTCGGTCGGCGCCAACCCGCTCGCGATCACTAACTGTCTCAACTTCGCCAACCCGCAGCGCCCCGAGATCATGGGCCAGATCGTCGGCTGCCTCGAAGGCATGGCGGAAGCGTGCATCGCGCTCGACTTCCCGATCGTCTCGGGCAATGTCAGCCTTTATAACGAGAGCAAGGCCACCGGCGGCGGCTCGGCGATTCTTCCCACCCCGGCGATCGGCGGATTGGGGCTGCTGGCCGACTATTCCACGAGCTGCACGATCGCCTTCAAGGGCGTGGGCGACACCGTGCTGGCGATCGGCGAGCGCGGCGGCGATCTCGGCCAGTCGATCTGGCTGCGCGAAATCCACGGCCGCGAGGACGGCCCTCCGCCCCCGGTCGATCTCGCCGCCGAGCGCCGCACCGGCGACTTCATCCGCGAACAGATCGCCAGGGGCGCTATCACCGCGTGCCACGATGTCTCCGACGGCGGTCTCGCGGTGACGCTGGCCGAGATGGCGCTCGCCTCGAACATCGGCGTGCTGGTCACCGAGCCCCAACCCTTCGGCATCGCCGGATCCTTGTTCGGCGAGGATCAGGGGCTTTATGTGGTCACCGTCTGCGATTCGTGCCTCGCCGACTTCATGGTTGCCGCGCACAAGGCCGATGTCCCCGCCGATCCGCTTGGCCGCACGATCAAGGAGCGGATGATCTTCGAGCTCGACGAAGGCGACTGGACGGTATCGCTCGCGGACCTGCGCGCGGCGCACGAAGGATTCTTCCCGGCGCTGATGGGGGCGGACGCGGCGCTCGCCTGAGTCCGCGGCGATACGGACTGGACTCGCAATCTTTCCCTCGGCCACAAAGGCGTCGGGGGAGGATTTGCCATGCTCGCGCAAGTCAAAGAATTCAGCGAAGTCGGGAAGAATGCATTTTCTCTACTCCGCGACGCATTGCTTTTCTTGTTGCTGCTGCTGCTCGTCGGGTGCCCGGGCTATGTCAACAAGCGCTTGTCCGATGCCGGGATCAACAAGGTCGAGGGGTTCGGCGTCAGCTGGGAGCGGCTGGAGGTTGCGCAGCAAAAGTCCGTCTCTGCGATCAACGATGTCGAGCAATTGCGGCGATCGAACGCTGAACTGATCCGGGGGATCGACAAGCTGGGCAAGGAGCATCCGGAACTGGCGCCGATCCGCGCCGCGCTCGTCGAAGCTGGGGCAAAGCTGGATGAAACCACGCGCAGCGTTACGTCGGCGGCATCGGATCAGCAGAAGATCCTGACTGCCAACGCGCCTGCGGCCCACATACTCTCCGGCTGGGTGGCCGGCAATTTCCTGCGCGGCCGACTGGCGCCGGACGAGCGAGTGACCGTCGTGCAGCCGCGTCCGCTCAATGTGCGCACCAGGCCAGGTACCGAGTTCCCGACCCTCGGCGTCCTTCCCCCCGGCACGCAAGTGCGTATAGTCGAACTCTCGTCACAGCCCCGGGGCTGGGCGAGAGTCACCACGGAGCCTTGAGATGACCGCTGGCTATTCAGGGACCTCGCTCGCAGACAAGCTCGGGCTCAAGCGCGGCATGCGCTGCTGGTTCCACAACATGCCCGACAGCGTCCGCGCGACGATCGACCCCGGCCGCGCGGAGGTCGACGAACAGGCCACCGCCTCGGACGGGCTCCAATGCGCGCACCTCTTCGTCACCGAACGCCGCAAGCTCGAACGCGAGCTCGCCGCGCTGCGTCCGCTGATGGCGAGCAACGGCTTCATCTGGGTCTCGTGGCCCAAAAATGCGGCCAATGTCGAGACTGACGTTACGGAAGACGTGGTCCGCGAAGTCGCGCTGCCGACCGGATTGGTAGACATAAAGGTATGCGCCCTCGACGAGACCTGGTCGGGGCTCAAGCTCGTGATACGAAAGGATAACCGCGACCCTCCGGGAAACAGCTGACTGGCTTTTTGCCGGTGAATTGTGCACCAATTGGTCCATGCCCGATCGCGAGGCGCTGCCGTGGCAGCCATATCCCGAACTGACCGATGCCGAGCGAGTCGCGCGCGCGCGCGCGTTTAGCCAAACCATGCAGTCGCGCCGCAGCTGCCGCGCGTTCAGTGAAGAGCCGGTGCCACGCGAAGTGATCGAGGCGGCACTCGCCGCAGCGGGCTCGGCTCCCAACGGCGCCAACCGCCAGCCCTGGCATTTCTGCGTGGTCTCCTCTCCCGAGGCCAAATGCGCGATACGCATCGCCGCCGAGGAAGAGGAACGCGCATTCTACGACGGTCGTGCCGGCAGCGAATGGCTCGAGGCGCTGGTTCCGCTCGGCACCGGCGCCGACAAGCCGTATCTCGAAACCGCGGCCTGGCTGATCGTCGTCTTTGCCCAGCGCCGCGGCGGCACCGATCCCGATAATCTCAGGCAGAATTACTATGTGACCGAGAGCGTCGGCATCGCCTGTGGATTGCTGCTCGCCACGCTGCACCAGGCGGGGGTCGCGACGCTCGTCCACACGCCCAATCCGATGCGGTTCCTCAATCGCGTCTGCCGCCGCCCCGAGAATGAGAAGCCGCTGATGGTCATCGTCGCGGGACACCCCGGCAAGGACGCCACGATCCCGGCGCATGCCATCGAGAAGAAGTCGCTGGAGCAGATTGCCAGCTGGTTGTAGCGCTCGCCGCATGAACGCGGCTCCGACCACCGACGATGCGCATGGTTCGGACCGTCTCTCGTCGCTGGACGTGGTCCGCGGCGTCGCGGTGCTCGGCATCCTGCTGCTCAACGTGGTGAGCTTCGGCATGCCCGAGGCCGCCTATTCCAATCCGCGCGCTTATGGAGGCTGGCACGGCGCCGACCTCGCTGCCTGGGCAATCAATTTTATCATGTTCGACGGGAAGATGCGCGGGCTGTTCTCGTTCCTGTTCGGCGCGTCGATGCTTCTCGTGATCGAACGCGCCGAGGCACAGGGCGACAATGCGACCGCGGTACATTATCGCCGGATGGTCTGGCTGCTGGCGTTCGGGCTCGTCCACCTCTGGCTCGTCTGGCACGGCGACATCCTCACGCATTATGCGCTGGTCGGGATGGTCGCCTTTGCGCTGCGCGGGTTGCCCGTCGGCCGGCTGCTGGTGCTGGGCGGCATGCTCGTCGCGGCCAGCACCGTCCTGTTCGCGGCGATGCCGCTGATGGTCCATCACCTGCAATGCTGCGCTTCCAGCCCGCAACAGGCGGCGGAATATGCGCGCGATCTGCATGGACTGGCCCGGACCATGGGCGTGCCCTCGACGGCCGACCTGGCGCGCGAGCTCGCGCTATATCAAGGCGATTATCCGGGCATCGTCGCCGCGCGCTTCGCAGAGCATCTGGGCACGCCGCTGATCCTGCTGTGGTTCTATGGCCCGGAAACGCTAGCTTATATGCTATTCGGGATGGCGGCATTCCGGAGCGGGATGCTGAGAGGCGAATGGCCGCGCCGGCGGTATGTTCGATGGCTGCTGATTTGCTGGGGCGTTGCCCTGCCCGCCTATGCCGGGCTCGCCTGGTATCTCATCGGTGCGCAATTCGCGCTGCTTCCGGTAGCAGCCTCCTGGGTGCTTGCCGCGCCGCTGCGCCCGCCGATGATCGCCGGCTGGGCGTGCCTCATCCTGCTGCTCGCCAGCCCCGGCGGCGCGCTCACCGGACGGCTCGCAGCGGCGGGGCGGACGGCGTTCACCAATTATCTGCTGACCAGCCTGATCTGCACGGCCTTGTTCTACGGCTATGGGCTCGGCTGGTTCGGCCACCTCTCGCGCTGGCAGCTCTATCCGGTGGTGCTCGCGATCTGGGGCATGATATTGCTCTGGTCGAAGCCTTGGCTCGCCGCTTTCCGATTCGGCCCGTTCGAATGGCTCTGGCGCAGTCTGGCGCGCGGACGCCTGCAAAGGCTGCGCGGACCGGCCTCCGTATAACTGCGAATGCCTCGCAATACCCTTGCGAATCGCTCTCATTAGCCGTACATCGGCATGATCGTAGCGTGAGGGTCTGATGGTCGTCTGCGTTTGCAATGCAATTCGGGAACATGATGTGCGCGCAGCCGCACGCAGTGGGGCCACGAGCGCGTGCCAGGCCTATCGCGCCCTCGGCCGCGCCCCGAAATGCGGGCAGTGCGTTCCTTTCGCGCGCGAGATCATCAACGAGGAACGCGCGGCTGCGTAGCGTTCGCAACTAGAAAACCGCAGATTTCTGCGGTTTTCGTCGCGCGATTTACGCGCTATGGCCGTCCCTGACAGCATAGGGAATGACGGCCATGAAGGGCGACACAAAGGTCCTCGAATATCTCAACGAGGCGCTCAGGAACGAGTTGACTGCGGTCAACCAATATTGGCTGCATTATCGGCTGCTCGACAATTGGGGCGTCAAGAAGCTCGCCGAGCTCGAGCGCCACGAATCGATCGACGAGATGAAGCACGCTGACAAATTGGCGGAGCGCATCTTGTTCCTCGAAGGGCTTCCCAATTTCCAGCTGCTCGGGCGGCTGCGCATCGGCGAGACCGTCGAGGAGATCCTTCGCGCCGATCTGGCGGTGGAGATCGAGGCGATCGCAGTGCTCAAGGACGCGATCCAGCATTGCGAGGGCGTCCGCGACTATGTCAGCCGCGACCTGTTCGCCTATATCCTCGAGAGCGAGGAAGAGCATGTCGACACGCTCGAGCGCCAGTTCGACATGATCGCGCGGATGGGGCTGGAGAATTACATCCAGCTCAACAGCAAGGCCGAAGAGGTAAGCTAAGGGGAAGACGGGAGCAGCCGTCCCTTCCGTCATCCCGGCGAAAGCCGGGATTTCGTGCGTATCGCGCCTTTCCCTGAGATACCGGCTTTCGCCGGGATGACGCTGTTCTAGAGAACCGGGCGCCGTCCGAACGCCGCCACCGGCTTGCGCGCTACCAACGGGTTTGCCTCGCGTTCGAGCATGTCGAGGGTGGTTTCGAACAATGGGCGCAGTTTGACGACATGCTCGAGCGCCTCGGTGGGCGTCTCGCGGCGTTCGATGCAGCCGCGCGCGATCATCTCGATCGTCTCGGCAAGGTCGGCGAGCGGATCGGCGCCGAACTGGCGCGACTCGCCTTTGAGCGTGTGCGCGGGGATGACCATCGCCGTGGCATTGTGGGCGCGCATCGCATCTTCGATGCGGTCCACCGACTTGATCCCGTCCTCGCGGAAATAGCCGAGAATGCGGACGAAATTAGCGCCAAGCTCGGAGCGCGCCTGCTGATAGCTTTGCCAGTTCACCAGCGTATCATTGCCGATCGTCACGTCCATACCTCAGCATACCCCCGGAACGGCACCGGCGCGATCATAACGCAGGAACGTAAACAGGGCGTTGATGCATGATGCCGGAAGGTTTCCAGCACCCATATCCTCGCGCTTACGTGTGCTTGTCGCGATCGAACGGATTCTTCGACGCGCGCAGCGTCAGGCGCACGGGCACCGCGCCGAAATCGAATTCCTTGCGCAGCCCGTTGATCAGATAGCGCTGATAGCTGACCGGCAGCAGATCGACGCGGGTTCCGAACAGCACGAAGCTCGGCGGCCGGCTCTTGTTCTGGGTGATATAACGCGGCTTGATCCGCTTGCCGCCGGGTGCGGGCGGCGGATTGGTCTCGATCGCGCGCTCGAACCAGCGGTTGAGCTGGCCCGTCGACACGCGGCGCGACCAGGCATCGCGCGTCTCGAAGGCGACCTGCATCAGCGTGTCGAGCCCCTTGCCGGTTTCGGCAGAGACGGTGAGCAGCGGCACGCCCTTGACCTGCGCCAGCCCCTCGTCGAGGGCGCCCTTTACGCCGTTGAACAGGCTGGAGGCGTTCTCTGCGACATCCCATTTATTCAGCGCGATGACGAGCGCGCGGCCTTCCTGGAGCACGCGATCGGCGATCTTGAGGTCCTGCACCTCGAGTCCGCGGGTGGCGTCGAGCAGCAGCACGACGACCTCGGCGAAGTCGACCGCGCGCATCGCGTCCATTACCGAGAGCTTCTCGAGCTTTTCCTCGATCTTGGCGCGCTTGCGCATGCCCGCTGTATCGATCAGGCGGACCGCCCGGAGATTGCCCTCATCATCGGGCCATTCCCATTCGATCGAGATCGAATCGCGCGTGATCCCGGCTTCCGGGCCGGTGATCATGCGATCTTCGCCGAGCAGCTTGTTGACCAAGGTCGACTTGCCGGCATTTGGCCGCCCGACGATCGCGAGCTTGAGCGGCGCATTCGGGGATTCCTCATCTTCGGCCTCCCCTTCGTCTTCCGCATCGCGCTCGACGTGCGGGAGCAGCGCCTCGAACAGATCGACGACGCCCTCGCCATGCTCGGCCGAGAAGGGGATGGGATCGCCGAGGCCCAGCGCCATCGCCTCGATGATGCCGGTCTCGCCGGCCTTGCCCTCGGCCTTGTTGGCCATCAGCACGACCGGTCGATCGGTGCTGCGCAGCCAGCGGGCGATCTCCTCATCGAGCGGAGTCACCCCGGCGCGGGCATCGATGAGGAACAGGGAGACATCGGATTCGCGAACCGCCGCCTCGGTCTGCGCACGCATGCGGCCGGGGAGCGTCGCCGCGTCCTTATCCTCATAGCCGGCGGTGTCCATCACCCGGAATTCGAGCCCGAGCAGATTCGCCTCGCCTTCGCGACGATCGCGGGTGACGCCGGGCTGATCGTCGACCAGAGCGATCCGCTTGCCGACCAGCCGGTTGAACAAGGTCGACTTGCCGACATTCGGGCGGCCGATGATGGCGACGGTGGGAAGGGGCATGTTCAAACTCACTCCCCTCGCTGCTTGCAGGAAGGGCTGGGGTGGGTGCGCGCGTCTGCGCGCCTCATAGACTCGAAAGCGCTGGAATGAAAATAACCGGCCGAGCATCGAGCCCGGTCGATCCTCCCCAGCAAGGGGGAGGTGGCATGCGA
>JASLBO010000138.1 GCA_030146605.1 Sphingomonas sp.
CCAATATTATCTGACCGAAGGCTATGCCGATTTCCGCGTGATCTCCGCGGTGGCCGAGCTGACGCCGGACAAGAAGGACTTCATCATCACGTATGTGGTGGAGGAAGGTCCGCGCTACAAATTCGGCCCGGTGACGGTCGACAGCGCGATCCGCGATTTCGACGACAAGCGGCTCGCGGCGGCGCTGACCATCAAGGAAGGCCAGTTTTATAACGCCAAGGCCGTCGAGGACACCGTCGAGCAGCTCAACGAGACAGCGGGCGCGTTCGGCTATGCCTTTGCCGATGTGAAGCCCAATTTCGAGCGTGACCGCGAAAAGCTCACCATGTCGATGAGCTTCAACATCGGCGAAGCGAACCGCACCTACATCGAGCGGATCGAGATCACCGGCAATCGCCAGACCCAGGACAAGGTCATCCGCCGCGAATTCCGCGTGGCGGAAGGCGACGCGTTCAACACCTTCCTCGTCAAGCGCTCGCAGGACCGGATCAACTCGCTGGGCTATTTCCAGGACAAGTTCGAGATCGAGCGCAAGGAAGGCTCGACGCCTGACCGGATCGTGCTCGCGGCGAATGTCGAGGAGCGCCCGAACGGCCAGCTGACCCTGTCGGCCGGTTTCTCGAGCCTCGAGCGCTTCATCCTCCAGGCATCGATCCGCCAGGGCAATTTCCGCGGCATGGGCCAGACCGTCTCGGCCTCGGTCGACTATTCGAGCTATTCGAAGTCGGTCGAGCTCGGGTTCACCGAGCCCTATCTGTTCAATTCCAACGTCGCGCTCGGCGGCACGCTGTTCCGTCAGGACTATAACGCCTTCAACTATATCGGCAGCGACCGCAGCACGACCTACAGCCAGGTCGCGACCGGCTTCCAGCTGGTGGCGGGCTTGCCGCTCACCGAATATTGGACGCTGTCCGGCCGCTACACGCTGCGCCAGGACAACGTCACCCTCGACAAGTCCACCTTCTACTCCGACACGAACGGCGACGGCATTCGCGACACCTGCGATCCGCTCATCGCCGGCCGTTATTATTGCGAAGCGGTGGGCAATCGCATCACCTCGCTGGTCGGCGTCTCGCTGATCTATGACAGCCTCAACAGCCGCCTGCGCCCGACCCGCGGCCAGCGTCTCAGCGTCGGCGTCGACTTTGCCGGTCTGGGGGGCCAGGTAAAGTATCTGCGCGCGCGCGTGGATGGCGACAAATATTGGAACGTCGGCAGCGGGTTCATCTTCTCGTTATCGGCCGAGGGCGGCTATATCCACAGCCTCGAAAAGACCGCTGACGGCATCGACCCGGTCCGCATCACCGATCGCTTCTATCTCGGCGAGCCGCAGTTCCGCGGCTTCGACATCCGCGGTGTCGGTCCGCGCGTCCAGCGTATCGCCTATACCAACGATCCGGTGACCGGGGCCCAGCTGCTGGTTACCGACAGAGACCAGATCGTCGACGATGCGCTGGGTGGCAGGGCTTATTACCTGACCAAGGCCGAGCTCGAGATCCCGCTGGGCGCCGGCGCGGCCGAGCTGGGGCTGCGGCCGTCGATCTTCGTGATGGCGGGCAGCCTGTTCGGCATCACCCGCCCCGGCAAGACGATCGATTTCCAGCAGGCCACCGACGGAGCGGGCAAGCCGCTGTTCAACGCGGATGGCTCGCCGACGCTGCTGCCCCTGCAACAGCGCGACGGCGCCGGTAACCCGCTCTATATCGCAAATGGCGCGTTGACGCCTTGCTCGGTCGGCTTCGGAACGACCTTGGCGAACTGCGTCGGCACTTCGATCAATGCGCCTTCCACGACCACGCCCTTCTTCGAGCGCTTCGTCGGTGATTCCCCCCGGCCGCGCATTTCAGTGGGCGTCGGCGTCAACTGGAATTCACCGTTCGGTCCGCTCCGCATCGACGTCGCCAAGACGCTGGTCACGGTCGAGGGCGACGATTCCAAGCTTATCACATTCAACGTAGGGACCCAGTTCTGATGATTACGAAGAAAGCACTCATGGCTGCGATGCTCGCAGCCCCCGCGGCGCTGGCGATCGCAGCGCCCGCCCAGGCCCAGGTCTCGGGCATCGCTTATGCCAACCCGACCAGCGTCGTGGCCGGTTCGAAGGCGTTTGCGGCTGCCAACCAGCAGATCGCGACGACCTACAAGGCGGCGTTCGACCAGATGCAGCAGCGCCGCACCGCGCTGGATACCGAGCTCAAGCCGCTCGTCGCGCAGCTCGACGCCAACAAGGACGGCAAGGTTAGCGAGGACGAGGCCAAGGCCGCGCAGACCGCAAAGAACCCGGCGATCGAGAAGATCCGCACCGCCCAGACCAACGCACAGAACGATCTGGGCCGGCTGAGCAACCCCGCCGCGCGCGCCGAGCTGTTCGCGATCGAATCGGTGCTGCGCCAGTATGAAGCGGCCCAGCTGCGCGTCGTGAACGCCCGCAAGATCAGCGTCGTGCTCTCGCCCGAAGTGTTCATGTACGCGCCCGATTCGGCCAATATCAGCCAGGCGATCATCGCCGAGATCGACAAGACCACGCCGACCGTAGGCATCCAGCCGCCGGCCAATTGGCAGCCTTCGCGCGAGACGCTGGCGATCCAGCAGCAGATCGCCCAGGCTGCGCAGCTCCAGGCCTATCAGCAGCAGGCAGCGGCGCAGCAGCGCGGTGCCGCACCGGCCGCCGGTGCGCCCGCGCCGGCAGCTACCGGCACCCAGCCGCCCCGGCCGGCCGAGCCTCGGTGAGCGAGAACGACACCGGCAACGCTTCCATCGGCCCGCTCGACATCAAGCGGGTGATGGCGGCGTTGCCGCATCGCTACCCGATGCTGCTGGTCGATCGCGTCGAGGAGCTGGTGCTCAACGAGCGCATCGTCGCGATCAAGGCGGTGTCGATGAACGAGGAATTCTTCCAGGGGCATTTCCCCGGGCGTCCGATCATGCCCGGCGTGCTCCAGGTCGAGGCGCTGGCGCAGGCCGCCGGCGTGCTCGCGGTGGAGAGCCTCGGCCTCGCCGGTTCGGGCAAGCTGGTCTATTTCATGTCGATCGACGGGGTGAAGTTCCGCAAGCCGGGGGAACCCGGCGTGCTGCTGCGCCTCGAGGTAAGCTTCATCCAGAAGAGCTCGCGGGTCTGCAAGTTCGCGGGCAAGGCATATGTCGAGGGCGATCTAGCCACCGAGTGCGA
>JASLBO010000292.1 GCA_030146605.1 Sphingomonas sp.
GGAAAGCCCTTACCATCAGCAGGTTGATATAGGTGCTCGTCTTGCCACGCGCAAAGCTGACATGATCAGCAAGACCCTAGGAAAATGAAGCATTTGCCACTATGTCGGCGCCTCCCATGGCAACGATACTCCCCTCACCGCCCAAGGTCGGCATGGTTTCGCTCGGCTGTCCCAAGAATTTGGTCGATTCCGAGCGCATCCTGACCAAGCTGCGGTCGGACGGCTACGCCATGTCCGCCGATTATGCCGGCGCCGACGTGGTGCTGGTCAACACCTGCGGCTTCCTCGACTCGGCCAAGGAGGAATCGCTCGAGGCGATCGGCGAGGCGATCGCCGAGAACGGCCGCGTCATCGTCACCGGCTGCATGGGCAAGGAAGCCGAGCTGATCCGCGCGCGCTTCCCAAACGTGCTCGCGGTCACCGGCGCGCATCAATATGAGGAAGTCGTCGGCGCGGTGCACGAAGCGGCGCCGATGCCGCCCTCGCCCTTCGTCAATCTCGTCCCCGATGCCGGGCTCAAGCTGACCCCGCGGCATTACAGCTATCTGAAGATCTCCGAGGGCTGCAACCATCGCTGCGCCTTCTGCATCATCCCGAGCCTGCGCGGCGATCTCGTCAGCCGCCGCCCCGATGCGATCCTCCGCGAAGCCGAGAAACTGGTCGAGGCAGGCACGAAGGAATTGCTGGTCATCAGCCAGGACACCTCGGCTTACGGCGTCGACATCCGCAAGGAGCCGCGGATGTGGAAGGGGCAGGAAGTGATCCCCCACATGACCGATCTCGCGCGCGAGCTCGGCAGGATCGCGCCCTGGGTGCGGCTCCATTATGTCTACCCCTATCCGCATGTCGATCAGGTCATCCCGCTGATGGCCGAGGGACTGATCCTCCCCTATCTCGACATCCCCTTCCAGCACGCCGCGCCCAGCGTGCTCCGCCGCATGCGCCGCCCCGCCAACGAGGCCAAGGTGCTCGAGCGGCTGCGCGGCTGGCGCGAAATCGCTCCCGACATCACGATCCGCTCGACCTTCGTCGTCGGCTTCCCCGGCGAGACCGAGGCGGATTTCCAATATCTGCTCGACTGGCTCGACGAAGCCCAGCTCGACCGCGTCGGCGCGTTCCGCTTCGAGCCGGTCGAAGGCGCCTCGGCCAACCTCCTGCCCGATCCGGTGCCGGAAGAGGTCAAGGAAGAGCGCTACGCACGTATCATGGAGAAGACCGCGGCGATCTCCACCGCCAAGCTCCAGGCGAAGATCGGCCGCACGCTCGAAGTGATCATCGACGAAGTCGGCGAGGACGGCGCCACCGGCCGCAGCCAGGCCGACGCGCCCGAGATCGACGGCGAGGTTTTCCTGCGCGATGCCGGGCATCTGAAGCAGGGCGACATCGTCCGCGTGTCGGTCGAGGATGCGGACGAGCACGACCTGTACGGGGTGCCGCTTTCGCTGTGATCCCGTGTCGCACGGGGTGAAACCCGGTGACAAAGCCGGAACCGCGCTTATGCTCGGTGTCAACATCGGAGGCACCATGTTCCGTACCGTCTTTTCGATCACCCTGCTCCTCGCCACCCCCGCCGCCGCCCAGCAGCTGAGCCCCGATGAGGCCGCGAAGGTCGACCGGATCGTCACCGACGCGCTCGCCTCGACGCAAATTCCGTCGGCCTCGGTCGCGATCGTGCGCGACGGAAAGATCGTTTTTACAAAGGCTTGGGGGAATCAGGGGCCAAACCTTCCCGCCCCGACGCCCGACACGCGATACCAGATCGCGTCGATTTCGAAGCAATTCACCGCCGCTGGGCTGCTGCTGCTCGAGGACGAGGGAAAACTGAGCCTCGACGACACGATCGGCAAATATCTTCCCGGCATTTCGGGCGGCGCGACGATCACCATCCGCCAGTTGCTCAGCCACACTTCGGGACTGCAGGATTATTGGCCGCAAGACTATAGCTTCGCTGCGATGGAAAAGCCGGCCACACCGCAAGCTATTGTCGATCGCTGGGCCAAGAAGCCGCTCGATTTCACGCCGGGGACTCAGTGGCAATATTCTAACACCGGCTATGTCGTCGCAGGCTTGATCTTGGAAAAGGTCGCGGGCGAGCCGATCCTCGTCTTTCTCGAGCGCCGGCTGTTCAAGCCACTCGGCATCCGTCCGGTCGACCAGGATCTCGCGGTGGGCAAGGGCTTTCCCACCGGCTATCGCCGCAATGCGCTCGGCCCGATCCGTCCGGTCGTGATCCCCGGCGCCGACTGGATGTTCGCCACCGGCGAGCTGTCGATGTCCGCCGCCGATCTGGCCCGATGGAACATCGCTCGCATCGACCGCAAGCTCCTCCCCGCCGAAGATTGGGTCGAGCAGGAAAAGATGATCCGCCTCGCCGACGGCAGCCCGAGCGGCTACGGCCTGGGCGTCTCGCTCGGTCAGCGCGGCGAGTACAAGCAGGTCGGCCATGGCGGCGCGGCGGTGGGTTTTCTCAGCCAGAATATCGTCGTTCCCGATGCCCGGCTGGCCGTGGTTGCGCTGGTCAATGGCGATTTCGGCAATGCCCAGTCGACGATCGCCAACGGCATCCTCAACCTGTTGCTACCCGCGAACAAGGCCAGCGATGACGATGCCTATCGCGCAAAAATGGCGCGCGACTTTTACGCCGCCCTGCAGAAGGGCACGCCTGACCGCAGCTTGCTCACTGAAAACGCAGCTTATTATTTCAATGCCGAGACCGTGCGCGACTATCGCGACAGCCTCGCCCCGCTCGGCGCGCCGACCAGCTTCGAGCCGATCGGCGGGCCCCGCCTGCGCGGCGGCTTCGTCAATCGCAACTACCGGATCACCTATCCGGGCCGTTCGCTGACCCTGATCACCTATGCCGATCCGGGCCGCGACGGCAAGATCGAGCAGTTCATGGTCACGCCCGCGAGCTGATGCCGCGGCTGCCGCTCCTCGCCGGGCTCGCATGGCTCGCGCTCGCCGCCGCCAGCGCCGGGGAACCGGCTACGCGGGTGACTCCGGTCGATCCGCTGACGGTGCAGGACGACGATTTCGCCCGCCATCGCGACCCCGCCGAGTGGACCGGGCTCAAAGTGAGCCGCATCGAGTTTCGCGAGGAACGCGCGGCGTGGCGGCTCTGGCGAATCGCCAATGTCCGCCACCGCCCCGGCCCGCTGTGGTTCGTGCCGCACGACAACGAGAATGCCGGGTTCGAGGCGGCGCTCGCGGCAGTGCGCAAATATGGCGGCACGCTGGTCGCAGTCGATGCCGGTATCATCGAGGACGGCGTCCGGATGAACCGGGCGGTCGACTATGGCCATCCGGTCGATCCCAATCGCAACTTCGACAGCGCACTCCCCGGCTATGCGCGCCGCATTCTCGCCGATCTGAAGCCCGGCATGCCGATCATCGCGCTCCACACCAATGCGCGTGGCTTCGACACCGGCGAGTCGCGCTGCAACCAGTCCGATCCGCCCGGCCAGGGCGTGATATCGATCCGCTATTGCGACGACACGCTGACCCCCAGCCCCTCGCAGCGCCGCGCCTGGCCATGGGACGATGACGATACCGTCGCCTTCGCGATCTGGCGCAATGGGAAGGACCCCAGCGAGGCGTTCTGCCGCGATCAGATGGTGGCGGCGGACTTCAACGTCGTCGAGGAGCGAGTCGTCGTCAGCGACGGCTCGCTGTCGAACTACGCCGTGCTCCACGGGCTGCGATACCTGAACTTCGAAACGCTCGATCGCGGCGACAGCATCGAAGGCCTCGCCGAAGGCCGCAAACGGCTGCTCCACATCATCGATCGCGCGCTGGCGATGTGTGCGCCAAAGGTGCGTCCAAGGCCCTGATCGGCTGTTTCCGCGCGCCACAGGGCTAGGCGCGAGGGCCTTGCGCCCCTAGATCGTGGCCATGCCTGACCTTTCCACGCTGATTCAGCCCGATCGCGGCCAGCCCGCGCGCACTATCCACCTGGTCGATGCCAAGGGCTTCGATGCCTGGCTGGCCGCCCAGCCGCCGCGCCATCGCACGGCCGCACAGGCGCAAAAGCTCGCCCCCACCGGCTATTCGAGCGCGATCCTCCCCGGCGACGGGCCCGAGGACTGGTCGGTCGTGACAGTGGTCGCCAATGTCGAGCGGCTGAGCCCCTGGTGCCTCGCCAAGCTGGCCGAGACGCTGCCCGAGGGCACCTACCGCGTCGACGGGCGCGAGCCCGGCAAGGCGCTCCACGGCTGGCTCACGGCGCAATACAAGTTCGACCGCTACAAGAAGAAGGACGACAAGGCGCAGGGCCCGCGCGTGCTGCTCACCGGCGACCCCGCGAAGATGGAAGAGGCGCTGCGCCTCGCTGCCGTCACCTTCAAGCTGCGCGACCGGATCAATACCGGCGCCAACGACATGGGGCCTGCCGACCTCGAAGCCGCCGCCGCCGATCTGGCGAAGGAATATGGCGCCACCCTCAGCGTGGTGAAGGGCAAGGAGCTCGAAAAGGGCTATGGCATGCTCTGGGCGGTCGGCAAGGCC
>JASLBO010000309.1 GCA_030146605.1 Sphingomonas sp.
CCGCTCTTCTATCTTGCCCTCGCGCTTTATTATCTCGGCCCGCCAACCTTCGATTATGTGATCTTCAAGCGGCTGTGGAACATCCCGCTCGCCGGCATGGCCGCGCTCCACAAGAAGCGCATTTCGAACGAAGTGCTGATCGGCTATTCGGGCGAAGCCTATTTTTATGCCTGGGCGCGCCAGCGCACCCAGATGGTCGCGGCGCCGTTCGGCGCGGTCAAGGACGTGACGATCCTCTCGGCGATCGCCGGCAACGCGGTCACGCTGGCGATGATCCTGCTCGCCGCGCCGTTCGGCATGGGCCTGCTCACCGGCGTGCAGCAAAATTGGGTATGGGGATCGATCGCGATCATCATCGCCACGTCGCTCCCGTTCATGATCTTCTCGCGGCGTGTCTTCTCGCTGCCGCGCGGCACCCTGTGGTGGATCTTCGGCGTGCATTGCCTCCGTATCCTCACCGGCTCTTCGCTCATCGCAATCGCATGGCATTTCGCGCTGCCGCAGGTTTCGGTCGGCTTCTGGCTGCTGATGGCCGCCGGGCGGCTGCTGGTCTGGCGCCTGCCGCTGGTCCCCAACAAGGAAGTCGCCTTCGCGACGATCGCCGGCGTGGTGATCGGCCAGGGCGACGCACTCTCCGAGCTGATGGCGCTGATCGCCGCGCTCACTCTGCTCGCCCATGTCGCGCTGATCGCGGGCTTCAGCGCGCACGCCCTGATCACGAGGAACAAGCAATGATTCGCCCCGCTCTTCTCTCGCTCGCTTTTGCCGCGCTGGCGCTGCCCGGCGCCGCGCGCGCGCAGGACCCGATCGACGGCTCGTGCGCGCACGGCGCGGGACCGAAGCTCTATGTCAGCGTCACCGGGCTCAAGGATCGCGGCGGCCGGCTCAAGCTCGAACTCTATCCGGGCAACGAGGCCGATTTCCTCAAGGACGATCGCACGATCAAGGCCGAGGGCAAGCAGATGCGCCGCGTCTGGGCGCAGACTCCCGCTTCGGGCCCGGTCACCCTGTGCATCCGCGCACCGGCCGCCGGCCAATGGGCATTGCTGTTCACCCATGACCGCGACGGCAAGAACAAGTTCAATTTCTGGCAGGACGGCGCGGGCTTTCCCAGCAACCAGCGGCTCGGGCGCAGCCGCCCCAAGGTGCGTCAGGCGCTGGTCAACGTCTCCGCCGCGGGCGGCCAGATCACCGTGCGTGCGCAATATCTCAAGGGGCTCGGCGGCTTCGGCCCGCTCGACTGAGGACCGGTCCATGCGCATCGTCGACGTCAACGAATTCTATTCGCCCACCGGCGGCGGGGTGCGCACCTATATCGATCGCAAGATCGGGATCATGGCCGATCTGGGCCACGAGTTGACCGTGATCGCGCCGGCGCTCGAGAACGGCGTCGAGGATCGCCCGGGCGGCGGGCGCATCCTCTGGGTCAAGTCGCCGGCCTTGCTGCTCGACCGCAATTACTGCATCTTCGTCAAGGACGAGCCGGTCTGGGCGTTGCTCGACCAGCTCCAGCCCGACATCGTCGAGTGCAGCTCGCCTTGGCTCCCGGCGTGGACGGTGGCGAACTGGAAGGGCGATTCGCTCAAGGTCTTCTTCGCGCATGGCGACCAGATGGGCGCCTATCCGCAGCGCTGGCTCGACAATATCGCCACCCCGATCCAGGTCGAGCGCGCCTTCGCCTGGTACACGCGCTACATGAACCGCTTCCTCGGCCGTTACGACGCGTTCGTCACCAACGGCCCCGCGCTCGCCAAGCGCTTCCGCCGCCGCGGCATGAACGTCGACGCGTCGATGCCCTTGGGGATCGAGCGCAGCTGGTTCTCGCCCGATCTGCGCGACGAGAAGCTGCGAATCGCCCTGCTCGAGCAATGCGGCCTGCCGCCCGAGGGGCATTTGCTGCTCGGGCTCGGCCGCCATCACAAGGAGAAGCGCTGGCCGCTGGTGATCGACGCGGTCGAGGCAGCGGCGACCGACCTGCCTGTCGGGCTGATCCTGATCGGCGATGGCCCCGAGCGCCGCAAGCTCGAGGACCGCATCGCCGGCAGCCCGCACATCCGCATCTTCCGCCCGGTATACGACCGCGTCCGGCTGTCGCGGATCATGGCGAGCTGCGATGCGCTGGTCCACGGCTCCGACGCCGAGCCGTTCGGATTGGTCGCCTCGGAGGCGCTCGCCTCGGGCCTGCCGCTGATCGGCCCCGACGAAGGCGGCTTCGCCGAGATCGCCGACCCGCTGTTCGCCGAGACCTATGCGGCGCGCGATGCGCTGTCGGCCGCCGATGCGATCCGCCGGATGTTCGCGCGCGAGCCGGCGATCCTGCGCGCCGCGGCACGCGTCGCCGCCGGCAAGGTGCGCAACGACCACGATCATACGGTAGATCTGATGGCTTATTATGAGGGGCTTCTCGCCGCGAAACGCGGCGGCGCGGCCCCGGCAGTGCTGCCCGGCGCGGCATGGACTTCGAGCAGCGTCTTGCCGAGCGGGTAGCGCCCACGCAGCGTGTAATTTCCGGCGTGCAGCCGGTCGAGCACCAGCCGGCGCGATTCGGCGCGTTCCCCTGAAAATGCCGGCCCCATCACCACGATCTCCGGCCGTCTCGCAAAGATCCGGCCGATCTCGGCGAGCTGATCGACGCCGACCGCGCCATTCTCGCGCTCACGCGCCAGATGGCTCGGATAGACCCATGGGCTCAGCGCGCAGCGTCCGGTGTGCGAATAGAGGCTCGAATTGCCCGAATAGACGTACAGGCAGCCCGGACCCTGCCCGATCGCCCCGGCCAGGGTGTCAAGCTGCTGCGGGTCGCCGCGATGCCATTTCGCGCTCCACACGGTGACCTGGCCGCCGATCGCCGCCACGAGCAACAGCAGCGGCGCCACGATCCGCCGCCCCGTCGGATGGCTGCCGAGAAACCCCGCGCAGCACAGGCATGCCGGCAGCATCACCGGCAGCGCATAATGGTTGAACCACGTCCCGAACACGATCAGCCCGAACACCGATGCGATCAGCCACCCGAAATAGAGCGCGCGGATCGGCCGCTCGCTTGCGTCCTTGACCGGAACATGGCGCGAAAGCCCGCAGACGATCAGCAACGGCGCGAGGATCAACGCGATCTTGAGGAAGTTGTCGAGCAGGGCAAGCGGCGGATCGCTGTTGCGATCGAGGATCGAACCTAGATTGGCATAGAACCACGCATCACTATGCCCGAGCGCGGCATAGAGGCCCCAGGCGAGAAACGTCGGCACCATCGCCACCCCGACCAGCTCCATGCCGAACACCCCGATCCGCCATGGCGCGCGCCCGAGCCGATGTTCGCGCCAGAGCAGCCACAGCCCGAGGAACATGCCCTCGAACAGCACCGAATATTTGACCTGCAGCGCAGCCCCGATCAGCGCCATCGCGCCGATCGCACGCGCCCTGCGCAACCGGCCGCACGCGGCCGAGGCGGCACAAGGCACGGCAAGCACCATCGCGCCCGCCGTCATCAGATTGTAGAAGACGGGGGCCTGCCCGCTCTGCCCGTCGCCGAAGCCGAGCATGAACAGATAGAGCAACCCCGCGACGAGCCCGCCCTGCCCCCAGCCGCTGCGCTCCGCCAGCCGCATGATCAGCAATGCGGTCAGCACCACGCTGGCCAGCGCCATCGCCTGATAGACCCACAGCCCGACCCAGGGGCCGAGGGCCGCCGCGGGCAAATAGATCAGGAACAGCCCGATCGGCTTGCGGTCCCAGATGTCGACATAAGGCAGCGCGCCCTCGAGCATCCGCTGCGCGGTCAGGAGATAGAATTCCTCGTCGACATGCACCACCGGGTTGCCGAAGGCGATCGCACGCACCGCGATCGCGGCGGCGAGCAGCACCAGCCACGGCGGCAGTGCGGCAAGGGCAGCGGCGAACGAAGACGAAGGCGCGCGCGAAGCTGCGGCGTCGCGCGCCATCAATTGCACGTGCTGCGCTGCCCGGATGCCAAAGTCCGCGAGTGCATGGATTTCCGCCTTGTTTGCGACCGACCTTGCGGCCGCTTACTCAAGGCCGAGCGCCCTGTCACGCGCCCGTCCGGACAGCCTGAACCCAAATAGCCGTCATCCCGGCGAAAGCCGGGACTTCAGGCGATGGCGCGATGCGGCACGAGGTCCCGCTTTCGCCGGGATGACGAGATAATCAGTCGAGGCTCTTGCTCGCCTGTTCGAACATGTCCTTGCTCAGCCCCGGCGTCGCGACGATCCGCTCGAGCTCGGCGCGCATCTTCGCCGCGCGGCCCGCGTCGAACCGCTTCCAGCGGCCGAGCGGCGGGATCAGCTTGGCCGCGGTCTGCGGATTGAGCTTGTCGAGCGCGATCAACTGGTCCGCGACGAAGCGATAGCCGCGGCCCGACACGTCATGGAAGGCGCGCTGGTTGACGCTGAACGCGCCGATCAGCGACCGGGCGCGATTGGGGTTGGAAAGCGTGAAGTCGGGATGCGCGACCAGCCGCTCGACCATCTCGGCGGTATCCTCGCGATTCGACAATGCCTGCGCCTGAAACCATTTGTCGAGCACCAGCCCATTGTCCTGATAGCGCCGGTAGAACGCCTCGAGCGCCTCTTCACGCAGCGGCGACGCGCCGTTGACCAGGGTGGTCAGTCCACCCTGCCGGTCGGTCATGTTGTCGGCGCGGGTGAACTGATCGAAGGCGAGGCTGTCGGCATCGGCCGCGCCGCTCGCCGCGATATAGCCCAGCGACACGGTCTTGAGCCGCCGCGCGCCCTTGGCCGAGGGCGAATATTCGAAGCGGTTGGCCAGGCTGCCTTCATAGGCCGCACGCCATTCGACTTCGAGCGCTCTGCCGAGATCGTCGCGCAGCGCCTCGCGCGCACGGAAGATCGCCTCGGGCTCGACCACCGCCATCTGGTCGCCGATGAAGCTGTCCGACGGCAGCAGCACCGCCTCCGCGACGAAGGCGCGATCGAGCGCCGAATCGGTCAGCGTGTTGCGCACGGCTTCGATCACCGGCCCATGATCGGTGCCGCCATTGGTGACCGACGTCACCAGCGTATCGAGCATCAATTGCTGCATCGCCTCGTAGCGCGCGAACGGATCGTCGTCATGCGCCGAAAGGAAAGCGAGGTCCCTGGGCGTCCGGTTGGTCTCGATCACCACCGGCGCCGAGAAACCGCGGTTGATCGACAGGACCGGGGTCTCGGACAGATTTTCGAACACCACCTCCTGCGCGTCTTCCTTGAGCAGGATCAATTGCTCCTCGCACATCGGACGTCCGGTGAATCCGCCGAACAGCTTGAGCTTGAGCGGGAGCACCATCGGCTCCTTGACCGGCTGGCCCGGGGTCGGCGGGACGAGCTGGCGCAGGCTGAGCCGCGCGCGGCCGCCTTCCTGCGCGAGCGTCGCCGAGACGCGCGGGGTGCCCGCCTGGCTGTACCAGCGGCGGAACTGGGTGAGGTCGACCCCGCCGGCCTGCTCCATGCACTGGACGAAATCCTCGCAGGTCGCGGCGGTGCCGTCGAACCGGTCGAAGTACAGGTCGGTCGCCGCGCGGAATTTGTCGGGGCCGAGGATCGTCGCCATCATGCGGATGACTTCGGCGCCCTTGTTGTAGATCGTCGCGGTGTAGAAGTTCGAGATCTCGATATATTCGTCGGGGCGCACCGGATGCGCGAGCGGTCCCGAATCCTCGGGGAACTGGCTGGCGCGCAAGCCCCGCACATCCTCGATCCGCTTCACCGCGGCGCTGCCCTGATCGGCCGAGAAGCTCTGGTCGCGGAAGACCGTGAAGCCTTCCTTGAGCGAAAGCTGGAACCAGTCGCGGCAGGTGACCCGGTTGCCCGACCAATTATGGAAATATTCGTGCGCAACCACTGCGGCGATCGCGTCGTAATCGTAATCGGTCGCGGTGTCGGGATCGGCGAGGATGTAGCGGCTGTTGAAGACGTTCAGCCCCTTGTTCTCCATCGCGCCGAAATTGAAATCGTCGACCGCGACGATGTTGAACACGTCGAGATCGTACTCGCGGCCATAGACCTTTTCGTCCCACGCCATCGACAGCTTGAGCGCATGCAGCGCATGATCGGTCTTGGCGAGATCGGGCGCGCGCACCCAGATGCCGAGCTGCACCTCGCGCCCCGACATCGTCGTAAAGGTGCCCTGATTGGCGACGAGATCCCCGGCGACCAGCGCGAACAGATAGCTCGGCTTGGGGAAGGGATCGTGCCACTCGGCCCAGTGGCGCCCCCCGTCGAGCTCGCCCTGCGCGATCGGATCGCCGTTCGCCAGCAGCACCGGGAAGCGCGCTTTGTCTGCAGTCAGCTTGACCTTGTAGCGGCTGAGCACGTCGGGGCGATCGGGAAAGAACGTGATGCGGCGAAAGCCCTCGGCCTCGCACTGGGTGCACAGCATTCCACTTGAGGCATAGAGCCCCTGAAGCTGGGTATTGCGCTCGGGCGCGATCTCGACCTCGGTCTCGATCCTGTGCGCCGATCCGGTCAGCGGCACGACGAGGCTGGGCCCGTCCATATGCCAGCCCGCCGCCTCGGCGCCGTCGACCGTGACGCTGAGCGCGGTCAGCCCGTCGCCGTCGAGCCGCAGCGGCCGATCGTGCATGCCGTTGCGCTCGACCCACAGAATCGTGCGCACCCGCGTCGCGGCGGGATCGAGATCGAAATCGAGCGCGATCTCGGGCACGCGCCAATCGGGTTCGCGGTAATCCTCGCGGCGCGTCACATTGGGCGCCAGGGTTGCGGTTCGAGCGTCTGCCATATGCTCCGCGATATAGGATCAAGCCCAAGCGCCGCCACAACAAACTGCCCGCTTGCCTAACGGTTGCGCGCTGCTACCGATAAGTCATTCCAGACTTTCAGGGATCTTCCATGCTTCGACTGCCTTTGCCGCTTGGCCTGATCGCGCTCGCCGCCACTCCGGCGCTGGCGCAGCAGACCCCGGCGGCTCCTGCGACTCGCGCCGAGACCAACGCCCTGCTCAACGCCGAGCTTCCCGCCGACCAGGCCGCGCTCAAGAGCCACATCATGTTCCTCGCCTCGGACCAGATGCGCGGCCGCGAGGCGGGCAGCGCCGAATATGACATCGCCGCGCAATATGTCGCGTCGCAATTCTACGAACAGGGCCTGCGCCCCGCCGGCGACGAGGGCTCGTACCTCCAGAAGGTGCCGCTGGTCAGCTACAAGCCCGCCGACAAGGGCAGCATGGCCTTCGCGCGCAAGGGCGGTGCGCCGGTCGCCCTGTCCTTCGGCCAGGACTATCTCCCCGCCGGCAACCCGAACAGGACCGCCTTCCAGCTGACCGCGCCCGTGGTATTCGTCGGCTACGGCATCGTCGGGCTGGGCCGCGACGACTATAAGGGCGTCGACGTGAAGGGGAAGATCGTCGCGCTCTTCGGCGGCGCGCCGTCGAACTTCCCCGCCGAGGAGCGCGCCCATTTCGGCAATCCCGCCTCCAAGGCCGAGATCGCGATGAAGAAAGGCGCGGTCGGCTATATCAGCCTCGAATCGCCGCGCACCGGCCGCGGCAATTATCCGTTCAGCGCGATCGCCGCCAATTGGGACCGCCCGCGCGTCACCTGGGCCGAGGCCGACGGCACCGGCCACATCCCGACCCCGACCGCACCGGGACTCGGCATGTTGAGCACCGCCGCCGCCGCCCGGCTGTTCGAAGGCTCGAGGGTCAAGTGGGCGAGCGTCGCGAAGCTGGCGCAGAACGACAATGCCAAATTCAAGGCGGTCCAGCTGCCGGTCACGCTGTCGGTCACGCTCAACACCGCCAACACCGCGATCACCAGCTACAACGTCGCCGGCATCCTGCCCGGCAGCGATCCGGCGATCGGCAAGGAAGTCGTCGTCCTGTCGGCGCATCTCGACCATGTCGGCGTCGGCAAGGCGAACGCGAAGGGCGACACGATCTATAACGGCGCGATGGACAATGCCGTCGGCATTGCCTCGCTGATCGAGGAGGCGCGCCGCTTCAAGGCCTCGGGCAAGCCGCCGCGCCGTTCGATCCTTTTCCTCGCGGTCACCGCCGAGGAAAAGGGCCTCGTCGGCGCCGACTATTTCGCGCACAATCCTACGGTCCCCAAGGCGAACCTCGTCGCCAACGTCAATCTCGACATGCCGATCCTCACCTACAAGTTCGAGGACGTCACCCCGTTCGGCGCCGCGCACTCGACCTTGGGCGAGACGGTGGCGCGCGCCGCGGCGCAGATCGGCGTCGGCATGGGCGGCGATCCGCGGCCCGACGAGGCGTTCTTCGTCCGCTCGGACCATTATCGCTTCGTCCAGCAGGGCATCCCCTCGGTCTTCCTGTGGCCGGGCGAAAAGGGCCCGGGCAAGGCCGCGACCGAGGCGTTTCTCAGCACCCATTATCACCAGCCGTCGGACGATCTCGTCCAGCAGCCGGCGATCGACTGGGAATCGGGTGCGCGCTTCGTCGACGTCAATTATCGCATCGCCCGCGAGATCGCCGATGCCGATCAGAAACCGATGTGGAAGAAGGGCGACTTCTTCGGCACATTGTACGGCGGACCGATG
>JASLBO010000330.1 GCA_030146605.1 Sphingomonas sp.
ATAGGTGACAACTCATCCTGAACTTTTGGTCTTAGCCGCCTCAAAGGCGCCCGGGACGTCTCGTGCCCGGAGGGTTCGGACGAGCGGCTGATCGACCAGCGATCTCTAGCGGGAGTTCTTAGGCCGGTTGCTGAACGGCGGGTTTCGGAAGCGACGCCGGCTTAGCCGACGTTTATGGGACTGCATCGTTCGTCTACCGCTTTATATGTTGGTTCCGCTAGGACAGTCCTTCTGGCCCGGTCTTCCGGGCATGGCCGCTGCCGCTACCAACGCGAGCCAAGAACGAGCCAGTCCCACGCGTGGGCGTCACCGATACCGTGACATCATCGCTCGCTTGGTAGAGGCTGACGCCGAAGCGATCATACTCGGATGCGCCGAGATCATGCTGCTGGTTCGCCCCGAGGACAGCAGTGTGCCGATCTTCGACACCACCGCCCTTCACGCCGAAGCCGCAGTCTTATACGCGCTGTCAGCCTAGCGACGACGCAGACCCTCTATGACGAGCGTCATCACGCCGTCCGCCAACACGTCCGAACCTGCGGTTGCTTCCGTTTTTCCATCGACGACGAGCATAGAGAGGCCGTGAACGGCCGACCAGGCGGACAGGACCGCCACAGCGATCGACTGCTCGTCGTCGATGGAAGCCGCGAACAGCCCGTCATCCGCACCCCGAACCACGACGTCGCGAAGCACCGCTTTCGCGCCCGTCCCGGAAATCTCCGCGAGTTCGGGTCGCACGCCATCAGGACCGGCAAGCTCCGGCCCGAACATCAGCCTATAGAGCGCCGGGTTTCCAGCAGCGACCGCCACATAGGCGCGCGCGATGGCGAGCATTGCTTCGCTTGCGTCGGCGGAGTCCGCCAAGGCTGAGGCCATAGCGTCTCGGAGCGTGTCGAAACCTACCGCCGCGACAGCATCGAGCAAGTCCCGCTTCTCGGCGAAGTGGTTATAGGGCGCATTGTGCGACACGCCGGCGCGGCGTGCCACCTCCCGCAGCGAGAAATTCCAGTTCTGCTCCTCAGCGACGATGGCAATGGCAGCGTCGATCAGTGCCTGCCGGAGGTCACCGTGATGATATTTCCGGTCAGCAGCCGGCTTAGCGGATTTGCTCATCATTCCTCCTAGCAGGCCCCGTCATATTGACAATGGCCACATTGAGCGACCCGATCGATCACCGTCATCGAAATTCAAATGTTGACGCTGCCCACATATGTGCCCATATTGACAGCGTCAACATCGCTCGGCGTTATCAGGCCACTGGGCGACGGGACGAACACACGAACCGTTGGAGGCTACCCATGATGACCCAAGCAAACATTCCGTCCGAGCGCACACTGGCCGACATACTGGCTCGCCAGCGCGCAGCCTTTGTTGCTGCGGGTGCGCCGTCGATCGAGCAGCGGCTCGCCAATCTGAACACGCTAAAAAAGGCCATTCTGGCGCTCCGTTCGCCGTTCGAAGAGGCGATCAATGCCGACTTCGGTAACCGATCGCGCTTCGAGACCGCGGTCATGGAGATCATGCCCGTCACCCAGGGCATCGATTATCTGCGCAAGCATCTGCGCCGCTGGATGCGCCCGCAATCGCGTCATGTCGCCATGCAGTTCCGCCCGGCGCGCGCCAAGGTTTTGATGCAGCCGCTGGGCGTCGTCGGGATCGTGTCGCCGTGGAACTATCCGCTCGCGCTGTGCCTGATGCCGCTCGCCACCGCGCTCGCCGCCGGCAACCGCGTCATGGTCAAGCCGTCAGAATATACGCCCCGCACCTCTGCACTGATGGCGCGGATGCTGGCGGACATCTTTCCAGAGGACGAGGTGGCGATCGTCACCGGCGGTCCGGACGTGGGTGCCGCCTTCTCGGCACTGCCGTTCGACCACCTGTTCTTCACCGGCAGCACCGGCGTGGGCAAGGCGATCATGCGGGCGGCGAGCGAGAACCTCGTTCCCGTCACTCTCGAACTCGGCGGCAAGTCGCCGGTGATCGTCGCCGACGACTATTCGATCCCGCGGGTCGCCAAGGCGCTTGTGTACGGCAAGCTCAGCAATGCGGGCCAGACCTGCGTTGCGCCCGACTATGTCTTCGTGCCTGAGGACAAGGTCGATGCGTTCGCCACGGCCTATGAGGTCGAGGCGCGCAAGGCCTACCCGCAGGGCCCGGCCGACAAGGGCTACGCATCGCTGATCAGCCAGCGTCACCACGACCGGTTGGTGGGCTTGATCGAGGATGCTCGTGCAAAGGGCGCGCGGATCGTCCAGATCGGCTCCAAGCCCGACGTGGGACTATCGGCCACGCTCGCGCCGACCATCGTCGTGGGCGCCACGCCGGACATGAAGATCATGCAGGAGGAGATCTTCGGACCGGTCCTGCCCGTCGTCGCCTATCGCGGCGTCGAAGACGCAATAGCGCGCATCAACGCGGGCGACCGGCCCCTCGCCCTCTACGTATTCAGCGATCGGCAGGATGTGGTGGACAAGGTCTTGTCGAGCACCACGAGCGGCAGCGCAGTCGTTAACGACACTATCCTTCAGTTCGCCCAGGACGACATGCCGTTCGGCGGCGTCGGCGCAAGTGGCATGGGCGCATATCACGGCGAGGAAGGCTTCAAGACCTTCAGCCATGCGAAGGGCGTGCTCTTCCAATCGCGCCTCAGCATGGCGGGCATGATGCGCGCACCGTTCGGCTCGCTGGCCGACCGCGTTTTGGGATTCATGCTCTGAGTGGGCCGGCGCTCGGACGTCCGTTCGAGCGCCCGCCTGCCACCACACAACTTTCAGTCAAAATCGCCGCCGAAATCGGCCAATCCGAGGAGCCTATCATGTACCACAGCATCGTCCGTTCAAGGATCTCCAGCATCTTCGCCGCCCTCGACCGCGGGGATCTCGACTATGCCGCCGCCGGGATGGCACCGCGGTTCGATCACATTTTCGCTGGCAACCATTCGCTGGGCGGCCGGAGACAAACCATGAAGGCCTTCCGGCCTTGGCTCGAGCGGCTGATCCGCGTGCTGCCCGGGCTCCACTTCGAGATCAAGAAGATCGCGGTCAGCGGCTTGCCTTGGAACACCACGGTGGTGGTGGAGTGGCGGGACTTTGCCACGCTCGCCGGTGGCGTTCCCTACGTCAATGACGGAACTCACGTGATCGGGTTGCGGTGGGGCAAGGTCGTTTCGTTGCACGCCTACCTCGATACGCAGGTGCTTATCGATGCGCTCAACATAATGGGGGCGTCCGGTGAATCCGAGGCGATTGCGCCGCCGATCAAAGATTAACCGATCCGAGGTCGCTGCTCACGGAGCTGGCCGTGTATGGCGGCCAGCAGGCCCAGTGGGACGGGGCCAGCGAGGCCAAGGTCGAAAGTCATGGGAAGGCTCCTTTCAGTCGAGTCTGCAATGCGCCGGTAGCGCAGCAAGGTCAGGCATTCCAAAGGCTGATTGGGTCCATTGATTTAGCGGCAGCTTTCAGGGCTTCGCGCAGACCATCGGAATGGCGGCGTTTGAGGCGCTAAGCCGCCGCCTCTGCGCAGCTTGACGCATCGTAGAGGGCAGTGATCATGCGCTCGACGACGCTGTCCGCGGCTTTCGTTCGCGTCCCCGCGTCCATCGAGGAAGGCCACAGCGAACTGACTCCGGCGTTTCCGCAATGCTCGCAGTCAGTATGGCGTTCGCCAGGAATGGATGCAGGGCTTCGG
>JASLBO010000382.1 GCA_030146605.1 Sphingomonas sp.
ATTCGATGGGCATGCAGACCGGCGGCTGGACGCTGAGCTGGCAAGGCGACGGCAACGCCAACGATCTGTTCCCGAACGGCGAGACGATCTTCGCGGGCGTGAAGAAGGCAGTCGAGGCCGCGGGCGGCACGGCGACCCTCTCGGAAGACGGGGCCTTCACCGCGAAGCCCGACGTGGCGATCGTCGTGTTCGGCGAGCAGCCTTATGCCGAGATGCGCGGCGATATCCGCACGCTCGAATTCCAGCCCGGCGACAAGCAGGCGCTGGGGCTGCTCAAGAAGCTGAAAAAGGCCGGGGTGCCGGTGGTGTCGGTGTTCCTTTCGGGGCGTCCGCTCTGGGTCAATCCGGAGATCAACGCCTCGGACGCGTTCGTCGCGGCGTGGCTGCCGGGGAGCGAGGGCGGCGGGGTCGCCGACGTGCTGGTCGGCGACGCGGCGGGCAAGCCGCGTACCGACTTCAAGGGTCGCCTGTCGTTCAGCTGGCCGAAGACTGCGGGGCAATTCACCCTCAACAAGGGCAAGCCGGGCTACGATCCGCTGTTCGCGCTCGGCTATGGCCTGAGCTACGCCAAGGGTGGCGCGGTGCCGGCGCTGAGCGAGGAAGCGGGTATCGATCCGTCGCTCGGCAACACCAGCACCTATTTCGCCAAGGGCGTCACGCCGGCACCCTTCTCGTTCGCGAGCGACAGCCGGATCACGCGCAAGACCGTCGACGGCCCGCAGACGCAGGAAGGCGCGCAGCAGCTCGTCTGGCCGAACGGCCCGGCGACACTGCGGATCGGCGGGAGCGAGCTCGATCTCAGCCGCGAGTCCAATGGCGATCTGTCGCTGCAGATCAGCTACCGCGTCGATCGCGCCCCCGCGGGCAAGGTCCAGCTCTCGATGGAAGGCGGCGCCAACAAGGGGGCGATCGACGCAACCAGCCTGTTCATGGGGCAGACGGGGACGTGGCGCACCGCCAAGATCTTCCTCAAATGCTATCAGCAGAACGGCGTGGACCTGACCAAGGTCAGCGCGCCGTTGGTGCTGCAGGCGTCGGGACCCTTCGGGCTGAGCCTCGCCGATGTGCGGATCGTTTCCGATCCCAACGCCTCGACCTGCCCCGGAGCCAAGCCTTGAGCGAAGCCGCGGCGATCGAGACGATCGAGATCGCCCGTGGCGGCATTCGCGCCGAGCTGCTCACGCTCGGCGCGAGCTTGCGCAGGCTCGAAGTGCCGGATCGCGCGGGCAAGCTGGCCAATGTCGTGCTCGGCTATCGCGACCTCGCCGACTATCGCGCGCACCCGCGCTTCTACGGAGTCGTCGCCGGGCGCTATGCCAACCGGATCGGCGGCGCGCGCTTCCTGCTCGACGGCACGAAATATCGGCTTCCGGCGAACAGCGGGCCGAACAATCTGCATTCGGGGCCGCGCGGGTTCGACCTGCAGGACTGGAAGGTGGCGGCGCGCGACGCACACTCGGTTACCTTCGCGCTGCGCAGCCCGCACCTCGACAATGGCTTTCCGGGCAATCTCCATGTCGAGGCCCGCTATGCGATCCTGGAGGATGGACTGGCGATCAGCTTCCGCGCCACCACCGATCATGCGACGGTGGTCAATCTGACCAATCACGCCTATTTCAACCTGGCGGGGGAGAGCAGCGGCGCGACGATCCTCGATCATGTCCTGCAGATCCCGGCAAGCCAGATCACCCCGGTCGATACGACGATGATCCCGACGGGTGAATTCAGGCCGGTCGAGGGGACGCCGTTCGACTTTCGCACCCCCAAGCCGGTGGGGCGCGATATCGAGGCCGCCGATCCGCAGCTGAAGCTGGGCCGCGGCTATGATCACAATTTCGTGCTGGTCGGCGCGGCGGGCACGATCCGCCGCATCGCCACGCTGTTCGACGCGGGGTCGGGCCGGGTGATGGACCTGCATTCCACCGAGCCGGGGGTGCAGCTCTATACCGGCAACCATCTCGCCAACGGGGCACCCGGCACCGGCGGCGGCAGCTACCCGGCGCGCGGCGGACTGTGCCTCGAGCCGCAGAAATTCCCCGACAGTCCCAACAAGCCGAGCTTCCCGTCGGCGCGGCTCGATCCGGGGCAGCAATATCGCCACGACATGGCATTGCGATTTCGCACGGCGAAGGATGTGGCCGAGGCATTCGGCTGAAGGGGAAGGTTGCGGCGATCGTCGTTCGCTCGCAAACCAGGGCATGACCATTCGCATAGCGACCTGCCGCTGCGGACAATTGCGTGCCACCTGCACGGGAGAGCCCGTCCGCGTCTCGGTTTGTCATTGCCTCCACTGCCAGAAGCGCAGCGGGAGCGCGTTTACGGTCCAGGCCCGCTGGCCGGACGCGCGCGTCCAGATCAATGGCGAATATAGCGAATGGTCGCAGCGGGGTGATAGCGGATCACTGGCTACGTTCCGCTTCTGCGCCCGATGCGGCGCAACGGTCGCATATGTCGGCGGGGGCGTTCCGGGTATGACGGCGATACCGGTCGGGGCATTCGCCGATCCCGGATTTCCGACGCCAAAATTCTCGGTATATGAGGCGCGCAAACATAGCTGGGTGACGATATCAGGCGACGATATCGAACATTGGGAATAGGGGCGTGACCTGGCCGGGCGGCTCGCGGTGCATGCGGGGGTGGCCGCGAACTTGTCTTGTGCTTGACACGCTTGACACATTGACGCGCTTTGCGCGCGGGCTGGTTCGGTAAATCGCTCATCTATAACGATAATATATGAGGGCGGTTGACTCGGCGGGCAGCTTCGCGCCGGCCACGCGACACCTGCGCGACACCTGCGCGACACGCGCGCTGCAGGCACGCGACTCCGAGTGAACACCCGCGCGACACCGGCGCTGGTGAAAGCCCTTCGATGGATCGATCCCAACGATGGCAAAGAGCGAACGGCGAGAGCCGAGCGCCTCAGGCAAGCAGACGAAATCCTACATTGCAACCCCGACCGGTGGCTGGCGGGGAGCCGCGCTCCGCTCCGCGACGAAGCTCGGCCGGACTCCCGGAGGAGTCCGGCCGAACTTCGTTCGCAGCGTTCTTCTCAGAGCGTCGGCGTGCCGTTCAGGCGATGCGGGATACCCGTATCGTCGCGCAGCTCGGCGGGAAGCAATGCCGCGGGGAGGTCCTGATAGGCGACCGGTCGCAGGAAGCGCTCGATCGCCAGGGTACCCACCGAGGTGCTGCGCCCGTCCGAAGTCGACGGGAACGGCCCGCCATGGACCTGCGCGTCGGTGACTTCGACGCCGGTCGGCCAGCCATTGGCGAGGATACGCCCGGCCAGCCGCTCGAGCACCGGCAGCAGCTGCTGCGCGGCCTCGGTGTCGCTTTCCTCGAGGTGCAGGGTCGCGGTGAGCTGGCCTTCGAGCAGGGTCACGACCTTGCGCAGCTCGTCTACGTCAGCGCAGCGGACGAGCAGCGAGGCGGCGCCGAACACTTCCTCGGCATGGCTGGGATCGGCGATGAAGTCGGCGCCGGTCATCGTGAACAAAGCGCCGCGGCCCGAGGTAGGCCCGCTCGGCTCCTGCCCCTCGGCGAGCAGCTTGAGCGCGGGCGCCGAGGCCCAGCGCGCGACGCCGCTGGTATAGGCCTTGTGGATGCCGGGGGTCAGCATCACCTGCGAAGGCGCGCCGAACATCGCTTCCGACGCCGAAGTGACGAACCGGTCGAGATCGGGACCCTCGAGCGCGAGCACGAGGCCCGGATTGGTGCAGAACTGGCCTGCGCCCATCGTCAGCGAGGCGACGAATGCCTTGCCCAAAGCTTCGGCGCGCGCGGCGAGTGCGCCGGGGAGCAGGAAGACGGGGTTGATGCTGCTCATCTCGGCATAGACCGGGATCGGCACCGGACGGTTCTGCGCGAGCTTCATCAGCGCCGTGCCGCCGCCACGCGAGCCGGTGAAGCCAACCGCCTTGATCCGCGGATCGGTGACCAGAGCCGAGCCGACCGAATTGCCCGCGCCGTTGATCAGCGAGAACACGCCTTCGGGCATGCCGGTCTTCTGTGCGGCGCGGGTGATCGCGCCCGCGACCAGCTCCGAAGTGCCGGGATGCGCTGAATGGCCCTTGACGATGACCGGGCAGCCGGCCGCCAGTGCCGCCGCGGTGTCGCCGCCGGCGACCGAGAAAGCGAGCGGGAAATTCGACGCGCCGAACACCGTCACCGGGCCGAGCGGGATCATGCGCAGGCGCAGATCGGGCTTGGGCGCCGGGGCGCGATCGGGGATGGCATGATCGATGCGCGCGCGGAGATAATCGCCGAGCCGCAGCTCCTTGGCGAACAGCCGGAGCTGCCCGGCTGTGCGGCCGCGCTCGCCCGTCAGGCGCGCCTGGGGCAGGCCGCTTTCCTGCATCGCACGCTCGACCAGTTCGTCGCCCAGAGCTTCGATCTCCTCGGCGATCGCCTCGAGGAACTTTGCGCGGTCTTCACGCGGCAGATTCGCGTAGATCGGCGAGGCGGCTTCGGCGGCAGCGCAGGCGGTCTCGACATCGTCGGTGGTGGCGACGCTGAAGCTCGGCTCGATCTCCGCTCCGGTCGCGGCGGCGATGGCCTTGAAGCCCGGTCCGTCGCGCGCCACGCGTTTCGATGCGACAAACAATTCCCCGGTCAGCGCCATGCGAACTCTCCGATGTGACAAAATGAAGTTAGCGGTAACAATGTATACCCGCGGATTTAGGCATCGCGGCGGCGCGGTGCAACCCGAAGCTCAGCAGCAAACCGCCACCGGCGCGTGCCCGGCGCCGGGATCGCGCGCTTCCATCGTGTCGATCAGCCCGCGCTCGACCAGCCGGGCCATCGCGTCGTGCGCGCCTTCGGCGTCCTGCGCCTCGATCGCGGCATAGACTGCGAGATGGACCGGGAGCGCGTCGTGCGGCGCGGGCAGGCGGTGCTGCTTGAACGCGGTGGTGATCGCGATCGCCGCGGCGACGCCGCTGGTGAGCGAGACGATGAAGTCGTTCGCCGAGGCCTCGAGCAGTGCCGAGTGGAATTCCTCGTCGCAGCGCCGGCCGATCTCGGTGGCGAAGCCGTGCTGCGCGACGCCGTCGAGTCCCGCCTTCATCCGCGCGAGTTGCTCGGGCGTGCGGCGACTCGCGGCGAGGCGGGCGGCGTCGGGCTCGACGATGCGGCGCAGCTCGAACAGGTTGGCGATCAGCCCCTCGTCGGGCTCGCCGACGAAGATCCAGCCGAGCACGTCCGGATCGAGCAGATGCCATTCCTTGCGCGGCGAGACCTGCGTGCCGATCTTGGGCCGTGAATTGACCAGCCCCTTGGCGGCAAGGATGCGGATCGCCTCGCGATAGGCAGTGCGCGAGACGTTGAACTGGCCGCTTGCCGCGATCTCGCCCTCGAGGATATCGCCGGGCTTGAGCAGCCCCGAGACGATGCGGATGCCGAGCTCGCGTGCCACCGTGCCGTGCAGCCGCAGCGAGCGCGGCCGCGGCGGGCGACGCCGGACGCGCTTGGGCTTGGCATCGGGCTGCGGCATGGGCTGGGCGATGGCCATCGGCTCCCTGGCTGACCTGCGGCGATCGGGACGCGCAACGCCCGGCCTGTGAGATTGTCTGACCGGTTCGCCCGCTGTGCCGATCCCGCGGCACCAGACGATCCGGTTCCGCTCTCTAGCTTCATTTCGGCAGCACATAAAGGCCGTCGCAAGAGGATGGCGGATGCGCCCCCGGCTTCGGCGGCAAGACGCGGCGCGTGGGGGGACTAAAGCGGCAACTCGCTGGATCGAATATGCAGAATATCCATCTGCCCGCGTCAGGAGTGCGGGTCCGCTTCCGAACGGGCCCTATTCCGGTAGAAATCCATGCCGAGCGCCAGGCTTTCGGCGATGCGCGCCGCCTTGTCCTGCAATGCGGCGGCGGCATCGGGATCGACCAGCTCGTCGGTGGTTGCGCGCCACAGCGCCAGCCAGCGCGCGAATGCCTCCGGCGTGATTGCCGCCTGATGCCGGACATGCGCCGCCATCGGCTGTCCTTTGTAGCGCCCGCTGGTGAGCATCACCGACGACCAGAAAGCCCGGAGATTCGCCAGATGGCCGGGCCAGTCATGGATCGCGCCGTCGAAGATCGGGCCGAGCAACACATCGTCGCGGACGCGCGCGTAGAAGGCGTCGACGACGCGTTCGAGATCTTCTTCGGTGAGTCCAGGCGCTGTCATGTCGGTCGATCTCCGGGGCTGTCGGAGGCGTGCTGGGATACTCGGGGCAATCTGTACGGAAGGGCTGCGAGCCGACCCCCTCTGCTCCAACCCGATC
>JASLBO010000399.1 GCA_030146605.1 Sphingomonas sp.
CCCGCGACGACCATCGTCTCGGGCAAGCTCAATCGCGAGGATGCCAGGCGCGGCGGCGGACCGACGGGGCGCCGGCTCCAGGTCACCTGCTTTCCCCGTCCGCTGCCGGTGACGATGGAGTTCCGCGGGATGATGGCGCCCCCGCCTGCGCCCGCTTACAGTCCGCCGATGCTTTCGGTCATGGCCGAGGACATCGTCGTCACCGGCTCGCGTATGGCGCAGCAGGAGGAACTGGGCGATCTCAAGCTCTATCGCATCCCCGACACCACAAACGTCGCCGCGATGAGCCAGAAGCAGGTGATGATGATCGACAAGAAGGCAGTGCCGGTCGAGATCCTCTATCGCACGCGGATCTGGAACGGCGGCATGAGCGACGTCGGCATCGCGCTGCGCGCGCAGAACCGCAAGGACAGGGGGCTGGGCATTCCGCTCCCTGCCGGCCGCGTCGCGGTGTTCGAGCCGCTCGGCGAGCGCAAGCTGCTGGTCGGCGAGGCGTCGCTCGACGACAAGGCCGTCGACGAAGAGGTCCAGCTCGACCTGGCCGGGTCAACGCAAGTGACCGCAAGCGTGACCACCCGCGAGAAACGCGACGATTGGGAGGACCAGCTTCTCACCGTCACCAATGCCAACCCGCATCCGATCCGCTTCGAAAGCGAATTCCAGCGCGACGACGGCATCCGCTGGACCCGGATGTCGGCGCGGCTCGGCCGCAGGAATGGCCAGGATCTGTGGTCGGTCGAGATTCCCGCCAACGGCACCGCGACGCTGCGCTTTCGAAAGGTCGGCAACTAGCCGGCATAAGCAATGCTCCGGCCGCGATGCGCGAGCATCGCTTCGAGGGTGGAAGCGGGTTTCTCGAGGCGGTCACAGAGGTGCAATCGGCGCGCCCTAATCCGGCGGCGTGTCGGCGCGGTTCCCCGCGCCCGACCTTTCCGTCACTTCCATTGCAACGAAGGAATTCCAGTGAAATCTTCCCGCCTCCCGTGCGCCGCTGCGGCCATCGCCCTGCTCGCCGCCCCCGGTGCGCGGGCGCAGGAGCGCACCGCGCCGCCGGCGATCGACCTGTCGCGCGGGGCGCAAGGCGAGCTGAGCCAGCCCGAGGGCGCGCGCCGTATCCGGGGCGACATGACCGAGACCTATCGCCGGCTGATCCGCGAAGGGAAGGTGCGCAACGTGATCCTGCTGATCGGCGACGGCATGGGCGATTCCGAAATTACCGTCGCCCGCAATTATGCCGAGGGTGCGGGGGGCTATTTCAAGGGCATCGATGCGCTGCCGGTGACCGGCCAATACACCCATTATGCGCTCGACAAGGCCACCGGAAAGCCCAATTACGTCACCGATTCCGCGGCTTCGGCCACTGCCTGGGCGACCGGCGTCAAAAGCTATAACGGCGCGATCGGCGTCGATGTGCGCGGGGCGCCGCGCCCCTCCTTGCTCGAAATGGCCAAGGCCGCGGGCTATGCCACCGGCAACGTGACCACCGCCGATATCGAGGACGCGACCCCCGCTGCCCAGATGGCGCACGTCACCCAGCGCGGCTGCTTCGGCCCGGTCGCGACCAGCGCGCAGTGCCCGGGCAATGCGCTGGAGCGCGGCGGCGCCGGCTCGATCGCCGAGCAGATGCTCGCATTGCGCCCCGATCTGGTGCTGGGCGGCGGCGCGGCGACCTTCGCCGAGACCGCCCGCGCCGGCGCATGGCAGGGCAAGACGCTGCTCCAACAGGCGCAGGCGCGCGGCTTCACCATCGTCCGCGACGCCGCGGCGCTCGGAGCGGTGACCGCGGCCGACCAGAAGCAGCCGCTGCTCGGCCTGTTCGCCGAGCGCAACATGCCGGTGCGCTGGGAAGGTCCGCGCGCGACGCATCACGGCAATATCGATCGGCCGCCGGTGCGCTGCACGCCCAATGCCGAGCGCACCGCCGACCTTCCCACGCTCGCGGCGATGACGCGCAAGGCGATCGCGCTTCTCGGCAAGAAGCCCAGGGGCTTCTTCCTCCAGGTCGAGGGCGCCTCGATCGACAAGGAGGATCATGCCGCCAATCCGTGCGGCCAGATCGGCGAGACCGTCGATCTGGACGAGGCGGTCCAGGTCGCGCTCGAGTTCGCCAGGGCCGACGGCCATACGCTGGTGATCGTCACCGCCGATCATGCCCATACCAGCCAGATCATCGGCAATGGCAGCAAGGCCCCGGGGCTCACCGCCGCGCTGATCACGAGCGACGATGCAGTGATGACGGTCACTTACGGGACCGCCGAGCAAGGCTCGCAGGGCCACACCGGCACGCAATTGCGCGTCGCCGCTTTTGGTCCGCGCGCGGCCAATTTCGCCGGCCTCACCGATCAGACCGACATGTTCTACACGATCCGCGACGCACTCGGACTTTAACCGCCATGAGACTCCCCTCCCTGAAAGGGAGGGGAGGGAGTTAGGGTCAGTTTGATTCAGGCTGGTTCTGTTCCCCTGCGAAAGCAGGGGTCCAGGGTCACAACCGGGGCGCTCTCGGCTCCTGGCCCCTGCTTTCGCAGGGGAACTGAACCGCTTCAACTTAGGTGAATCGACGCTAAGTGCGAGCCGATCGATCTGCCCGGAATAAAGGAAGGCCGGGCATCGACCCCGGCCTTTCCTCACCCACCCCTGCCGGCTGCGCACCTGCGCTTCATCAGCCGCTGCGCCGATCCGCGCCGGAACGCCGCCGGGCAACGCTCGTTGGGCGAGATCCAGATCAAAGGCGCCTACCTCCATGCTCATATCCGGCGGTCCGACCGCACAGGCGCTTGCGCCGCTCAAGGCCGCTGCGCCGCTCGCCGCCGGCGAAGCCGCCGCATTGTTGGCGGACGCGCTGCACAAGGGCGATTTGCTGTTCGCTGCGGGCGATGAGACGCGCGCGCTTGCCGTCGCGCGCGCGCTGGCGGCGATGTGCCCGTCGGCCGAGGTATTGTTCTGCCCCGGCAGCGATGCCTTGGCCGGCGACGAGGCACCCGCCTCTCCCGCCAATATCGGCCAGCGGGTCGCCGCGTTGCGGCGCATGCGTCTCGCGCGGCGCGAGGGCGGTGGCACGCGGATCGCCTGCATCACCACGGGCGATGCCCTTGGCCGGACCTATCCCGAACCCGACGCCTTCGAGACCGCGCCGCCGCGCGTGGTGCTGGGCGAGGCCGTGGAACTGCCGCTCCTGTTCGAGCAACTGGTCGAGGCGGGCTATATCAACGACGATCGGGTCGACGAACCCGGCGAAGTGGCGCTGCGCGGTCAGGTGCTCGACGTCTATCCGGCGGATGCGGAGGAGCCGCTCCGCATCGAGACCGCGGACGGCCGTGTCGTTTCGATCCGCAGCTACGATCCCGCCAGCCAGCGCACCATCGGCGAGCGCGAGGCGCAGGAGCTCGGCCGCGTCGCCGAGCCGGCGCTGCACGGCGCGGGCGTGACGCTGCCCGATCATGTCCCCGGCGCGTTGCTCGCCATCGAGCCTGCTGCGGAGGATCGCCGCAAGCGTTTTCTGGCGCTGGCCGCCGATGCCGGGCGGCGGCGGCCCGGACGCGCCATCAAGGCAGTCGCGGTCGAGGCGACCTGGCACGCGGCGACCGCGAACCGGCAGCGCCTGACGCTGACGGGTGCCGGCGACCCGCCCCCGCGCTTCGTCGAGGCCAGGACGCCCTTGCGGGCCTTTGCCAAGGTTGCCCGCGCGGTGTTGGAAGCCGGCGACCGCGTCGTGCTGCTGGGCGGCGCGCGCGATCTCCGCTTTCTGCGGCGCCGTATCGCGGGGGTGTTGAAGCGCGATGTGGCGGACGCGGCCAGCTGGGTCGACGTGCGCGGTGCAGCGCCGGGCAGCCTGCTCGCGCTCGAGGCGCCGGTCGATCGCGGTTTCCGGAGCAATGACGTGCTCGCCATCGCCGCCGCAGATCTGCTGGGCAGCCGCGCCGAGCGAAACGACAGCCAGACCGCTGCCGCTGACATCTCCTTGTTCGGGCTGGGCGAGATCCGGGTCGGCGACGTCGTGGTGCATGAGGATCACGGCATCGGGATCGTTGCCGGGCTCGAGACGATGCCCGAAAACGGAGCGGACGAACCGGGCGACGCCATCGCGCTCACTTATGCCGATCAGGGCCTGCGGCTGGTGTCGGTCGCCGAAGCGGATCGGCTGTGGCGCTACGGCGCCGATGCCGATGCCGTCGCGCTCGACAAGCTCGACGGATCGAGCTGGCAGAAGCGGCGCAGCGCGATCGACGCCGCGATCGCCGAGACCGCGCGCGGCCTCACCGCGCTGGCGCAGGAGCGGGCATCCCGCACCGCCCCGGTGCTCGCCCCCGATACCGACGCCTATGAACGCTTCGCCGCCGGCTTCCCCTATAGCGAGACTCCCGATCAGGCTCGCACGATCGAGGCGGTCCGCGCCGACCTCGCCGCAGGGGCGCCGATGGACCGGCTGGTGATCGGCGATGTCGGCTTCGGCAAGACCGAAGTGGCGTTGCGCGCGGCGGCGGTTGCCGCGCTCGCGGGTCACCAGGTCGCGGTCGCCGCGCCCACCACGGTGCTGGCGCGCCAGCATATCGAGACCTTCACCGCGCGGTTCGAGGGCACGGGAATCGAAGTCGCCGGCCTGTCGCGGCTGGCGAGCCCGGCCGAGAAGAAGCGCGTCAAGGCAGGGCTTGCGGACGGATCGATCCAGATTGTGGTCGGCACCGGCGCAGTGGCCGGCAAGGGCGTCGACTATAAGGATCTCGCGCTGGTCATCATCGACGAGGAGCAGCGCTTCGGCACCGGCGACAAGGCGCGGATGCGCGCGCTGGGGGCGGGGCACGTGCTGACGCTCAGCGCCACGCCGATCCCGCGGACGCTGCAGGCGGCGCTCACCGGGATCCAGCAGCTCTCGGTGATCGCGACGCCGCCCGCGCGCCGCCAGCCGATCCGCACCGCGGTGGGCGCGTTCGACAAGGAGATCGTCCGCGCCGCGCTCCTGCGCGAGCGCAGCCGGGGCGGGCAGAGCTTCGTGGTGGTGCCGCGGATCGAGGACATGGCGATCCTCGCCGCCTTGCTCGCGCAGGTCGTGCCCGAGCTCGAGGTGTTCGAGGCGCATGGCAAGCTGCCCGCCGCCGCGATCGACGAGGCGATGGTCCGCTTCGGCCGGGGCGAGGGCGACGTGCTGCTCGCCACCAACATCATCGAGGCCGGCCTCGATGTGCCGCGCGCCAACACCATGGTGATCTGGCGCGCCGACCGGTTCGGGCTCAGCCAGCTCCACCAGCTGCGCGGCCGGGTCGGGCGCGGCAGCCGCCGTGGCCAGGTGCTGCTGCTCACCGAACCCGACAAGACCATCGCCCCGCGCACCCTCAAACGCCTCCGTACGCTCGAGGCGTTCGACCGGCTCGGCGCGGGTTTCGCGATCAGCGCGCAGGATCTCGACATGCGCGGCGCCGGCGACCTGCTCGGCGAGGCGCAGGCCGGGCACATGAAGCTGATCGGCATCGATCTGTACCAGCATCTGCTCGAATCGGCGCTGCGCACCGTGCGCGGCGAGACGGTCGAGCGCTGGGTGCCCGAGCTTCACCTCGGAATCGAAGGGCGTCTTCCCGAAAGCTGGATCCCCGATGCCGAGCTGCGCATCACCTTCTATGCGCGCATCGCGCGGATCGACGATGCCGGCGCGGTCGACGCACTCGAAGCCGAGCTCGAGGACCGGTTCGGTGCCTTGCCGGAAGCGGCGGTGACCCTGCTGTCGATCGCGCGGGTGCGGGCCGGCGCGCGTGCTGCCGGGATCGCGCGGATCGATGCGGGGCCGGGCGCGATCGCCTTCACCCCGCGGCCCGGCACCGCCGCTTCGGAGCCCGAAGGCATGACCCGCAAGGGCGAGCGCCTGTTGCTGGCCGAGAGGATCGAGGATCCGCGCCTCCGGCTCGAGCGGGTCGAGGCCTTGCTCGAGCAATTCGACACCGGTTGAAAACGCGGCGGGTGACTTCCATATACCATCCACACGGATGGTGAGGCTGGCATGTCACAAGGTTCAGAGATCAAGCCCAAAGGCGACAGCGAAAAGATCACGATCAATCTCGGCTATGTCGATCTCGGCCATGTCGACCTGCTGGTGCGCGAGGGCTTCTATTCGAACCGGACGGACTTCATCCGCACGGCGATCCGCAACCAGTTCGATCGCCACCGCGAGGCGGCCGAGAAATCGGTGGTGCGCCGGCGGCTCGAACTGGGCATCAGCCGCTTCTCGCGTGAACAGCTCGAGACGGCACGCAATGCCGGCGAGACGCTGGACATCCGTGTTCTCGGGCTCGCGACGATCGATCCCGAAGTTTCGCCCGAACTCGCCCGGGCGACGATCGCATCTCTCCATGTTCTGGGTGCGCTGCATGCGAGTTCGGCCGTCAAGGCCGCGCTCGCCGACCGTACCCTTTGAGTACACATAAGGACTATCGGATGGCACTGCACGACAAGATCGCCGAGGCGCTTCGGCTGACTCGCTCGGGCAATTTGATGGAAGCGACCGCGCTGCTTCGCTCCACGCTCGACCAGCGCCCGTCCGCCGCGGCTTCTCCGCCGCGCGGAACCGGCAACGCCCCCATCGATCTCGTGCCCGAGCGGGCGCGCGAGGCCAGGACTGCGCCGCTCGCCGACGAGATCGCCGGCGCCGACGAGCCGGGCCGTTTCGAAGAGCAAGCCCATAGCGGCAGCAGCGGCGCGATGCAGTATTGGCTGTACCGGCCCGCCCGCTGCGCGCCCGGCATGCCGCTGGTCGTGATGCTCCACGGCTGCACCCAGTCGCCCGAGGATTTCGCGCGCGGCACCGGCATGAACCGGCTGGCCGACGCGTTCGGCTTCCTCGTTGCCTATCCGCAGCAATCCCGCGCCGCCAATCCGCAGAAATGCTGGAACTGGTTCAAGCCCGGCGATCAGCAGCGCGACAAGGGCGAGCCTGCACTGCTGGCGGCGATCACCCGCGAGATCATCGCCGGGCACGGCGTCGATGCCGGCCGGGTCTATATCGCCGGGCTTTCCGCGGGCGGCGCGGCGGCAGCGATCATGGCGGCCGAATATCCCGATCTCTATGCCGCGGTCGGCGTCCATTCGGGCCTCGCCTGCGGGGCGGCGCGCGATCTGCCCGGCGCATTGGCCGCGATGAAGCGCGGTGGCGGCGCCGCGGCAACCGCCGGCACCGGCCGCCGCTTCGTTCCGGTCATCACCTTCCATGGCGATCGCGACACCACCGTCCATGAAGTGAACAGCCGCGAGATCGTCGCCGCGGCGTCGGCCGCGGCCGGCGTGCCGCTCAGCCTCGCCGTCGAGGAAGGCCACCACTCCGGCCGCCGCTTCCGCCGCGAATCGAGCGCGGGCCCCGACGGTACGGTGCTGATCGAGCAATGGACGATCAGCGGATCTGGGCATGCCTGGTCCGGCGGCGACCGTGCCGGGTCCTACACCGATCCGAACGGCCCGGACGCCTCGCGCGAGATGGTGCGCTTCTTCCTCGAGCGGCGGGCCTGATCCGGCTTCGCGCCATGCATTGTCCATTGGAGGCGCGATCACCATATAGAGGTGGCTATCGGCGCTGAGGCGGAGATCGAGGCGTCCGGCCGCCCTCTCTTTTCCTCGCTTTCCGGCTCCGCCCGCATATCGTGCGCGGAACGCTGATCCTCGCGAGGCAATAGTCCCACGCGCGGCGTCTTTGCCATTCGACCAGGAGCCATGCATTGAACACGCAATTCCGGAAACGCTTCGACGGCCCGCGCCTTTCCGCCGAGGAGGCGGCACGCCAGGGCCGCGTCGCGCGGCTCGCCTGGGAAAAGCTGCCGCAGGCGGGCGCGGCGGTCGCCTTTCTCAATACGCATGACGAAGCATTGGGAGGCCGCCCCATCGACCTCGCGGTTGCGAGCGACGCCGGGCTGAAGGCAGTGGAAGAAGCGCTTGCCGCGCGTGGCCCCTGAACTAACGGCCGGCGATCCGCCACCGTGGCGCAGGCGGTCGCGCACTTTCTCGCCGGGGTACGCGCCGCTCTTGCCTCGTGCCTGCGGCGGAGCCAATCGCCTCCGGCCCGGTTGTCGCCGACCCTTCTTGTTGTTTTTGCGCCGATCCGGCGCCGGAGATCCGCCGTGGAACCGAGACTCATCGTTGCCTATTCGTTGATGCTGCTGATGGCGCTCGCTGCCGCTGCCCTGATCGGATACCGCGTCTATAACGCCGGACCGCGAAGCCGGGAGAGGCGCCGGCGCCGCGACGATGCGGGCTTTGCACGCCGCGCGGCGGAGCGGGCGAACAAGCCGGACGAGTGAGCGGCCCGGGGAGCGACGCAATGAAGCAGCCGGCGATGCGTCTGGCCGCGGCCTGGGCGACGGTCGCGGCGATGCAGTTCGGCGATCCGATGCGGCTGGTCGGGGTGCATCCGCTGATCACCATCGCGCTGTTCGGATGGCTGCTGGGCGTGATCCTGTGGGCGGCGTTCGGGGTGGTCCACGAGGCCGAGGAGGTCGCCGAGCGGCTTGGCGAGCCGCTCGGTACCCTCGTGCTTACGCTTTCGATCGTCATCATCGAAGTGGCGTTGATCGGCGCCGTCATGTTGAGCGACAATCACGTGCCGACGCTCGGCCGCGATACGATGTTCGCGGTTCTGATGATCGTCCTCAACGGAGTCGTCGGGCTGTGCCTTCTCGTCGGCGGCCTGCGCTTCCACCAGCAGAGCTACAATTTGCAAGGCGCCACCGCCTATCTCGCGGTCATCATTCCCTTGAGCGTCATCGCCCTCGTATTTCCCAATTTCACCACGCCGAGCGCGATCGGCACGCTGTCGCTGCTCCAGGCCGGCTTCTTCTCGGCGTTCACGATGGCGCTCTACGGCGGCTTCCTCTGGCTCCAGACCGGCAGGCACCGCGGCTTCTTCGTCGCGGTCAGCGGAAAGGCCAGCGACGATGTCGGGACGCCGCTTCCCCACCATGCCCGCGCGCCCGGCTCCACTCTCAGCCGGGTCGCCATATTGGTCGCCAACATCTTGCCGATCGTGATCCTCTCCAAGGATCTCGCCAAGCTGCTCGATCACGGCATCGCGGTTCTGGGTGCGCCCAACGCGCTGGGCGGCATCGTCATCGCTTTGATCGTGTTCACGCCCGAAGGGATTTCGGCGCTGAAGGCGGTCGCGGCCAATCAGCTGACCCGGGCGATCAACCTGTGCCTCGGCGCGGCGACCTCGACGCTCGGCCTGACGGTGCCGGCAGTGCTCTTCATCGGGCTCGCGACCGGGCAGCCCGTGGTGCTCGGCGTCTCCCCCGCCAACATGGTCCTGCTCGCCGTGACTCTCATGCTCAACACGCTGACCTTCTCCGGCACGCGCACAACGATGCTGGAGGGCGCGGTGCACATGTCGCTGTTCTTCGTATTTCTGGTGCTGGTTTTCAGCCCGTGACGTGCCGGCCGGGCGGTGCCGGAGCTGAGCGGTGGTCGTTGCTCCGCCGAGCCGATTTTCGTCGCCTTGAAGGCTCACTCCGGTCGGTTGAACGCCCCCACGGCACGCTTCCCCGCAGGGCCTTGAACTCCTTGGCTTCTCAACTATATTTGCTGTGTACGGCGTCGTGTCCCCCCCTTTCACGAAGCCGTGCGACACGCCCTCGGGCGTGTCTCCTCCCTGAACCTTGGCCACCTCGTGCCCCGTGCACGAGGTGGTTTTTTATTCGGCGGCGAGCGCGCTCGGCAGCGCTTCGTCGGTGACTGCGTCGATGATCGCGCGCAGCAGCCGGCTTGTCGCGGGCAGGCCCTCGCCCGGGCCGTCAAGCGCGCTGTCGAGATAGAGCCCCCGATCGAATTCGAGCTGGATCGCATGGACCCCGCGTCTGGGCTCGCCATGGCGTTCGAGAATGTGCCCGCCCGAATAAGGCGTGTTCGCCGCGGTGGCGACGCCGTGCGCGCGCGCCACGCCCTCGATCCTGCCGGTGAACCTTGCCGCCGCCGACTTGCCGAACCGGTCGCCGAGGACGAGGCGGGCTGCGCTTTCGGCCGGCCCCAGCGCCGGCATCGAATGGAGGTCGATCAACACCGCAACCCCGAAGCGTGCCCGCGCGGAGGCGAGCGCCGCCCCGATTGCGGCGTGATAGGGCCGATGGTCCGCCTCGATCCGCTGCTGCACTTCGTCGGCCGAAAGGCGCCGCTGCCAGATGTCGCCCGAATTGCCCGCGCGGCGCGGCACCAGCCCCAGCCCGCTGCGCAGCTTGGCCGATTGCGGGTTACCGATCTTCGCCGCGCCGTCGTCGAGTCGCGGATCGCGCTCATGCTCGGCGCGGTTGAGATCGATCCATGCGCGGGCGCGCTGCGCGAGGAACAGCGTCTCGGCCCGGCGCGCGTCGAGGCCGAGCGCATCGGCATAGCGATCCTCGAGACCCTTGAGCGCGGTCAGCGGCACGCGCAGCGCCGCGCGCAGCGCCAAAGGATAGTCGCGCCCGGCATGCGGCACCGACAGCACGAACGGGCTCACCGGTTCGAGCGGCCCGTGGCGGACGAAGGAGGGCAGGGTCGTCACTGGTCACTGCCTAGGCACGGCGCGCCACGTCAGCAATCGCCACCGGTAAACTTGCTGGATATATTTAAAGGCTTTGCGCATAGAAAGACGCTCTGACTGGT
>JASLBO010000418.1 GCA_030146605.1 Sphingomonas sp.
CTTTGGACCATCGCGGCGATTGTGAAGCTTGGGGCGATTATCGCGAACTCGCAAATGCCTATCGGCTGGCGTTGCTCGACGCGCGCGATGCGTTAGGCTTGGGGGAATAATATGGACTTCATCTCGATCCTGTCGATCTTCGTGCTGGCCTGCTTCGTCGGCTATTACGTGGTCTGGTCGGTCACCCCGGCGCTGCACACGCCGCTGATGGCGGTGACCAATGCGATCTCGTCGGTGATCATCGTGGGTGCGCTGATCGCGGCGGCCGCTGCCGGGCTGGGCAGCGGCGGCGCGGTGTCCAAATGGCTCGGGCTGCTCGCGGTGGTGCTGGCGAGCGTCAACATCTTCGGCGGCTTCGCGGTGACCGCACGGATGCTGGCGATGTACAAGAAGAAGGTGCGCTGAGATGGAACATGCCGTTTCAGTGAGCCCGTGGGTGTCGCTGGCCTATCTGGTCGCGGGCACCTGTTTCATCCTCGCATTGCGCGGGCTTTCGAGCCCGGTCACCAGCCAGCGCGGCAATCGCTTCGGCATGATCGGCATGGCGATCGCGGTGGTGACGACGCTGGTGACGCATGTGCCGATCGACTCCAGCGTGACGATTTTTGCTCCGACGCCACCACTATTCGGCGGTGCTATCGATACCGTGACCGTCGCTGAAATCCTCGGGGCCATTGCCATTGGCGCAGCGATCGGCCTGGTTACCGCCCGCCGCATTGCGATGACCGCGATGCCGCAGCTGGTCGCCGCATTCCACTCGCTGGTCGGGCTGGCCGCAGTACTCGTCGCTGCGGCGGCGTTCCTCAATCCGCTGGCGTTCGGCATCGCGCAGGTGATCCGGCCGATCTACGGGCCCGACCTCGTCAACATCCTCCCGGTCAGTCGGATCGAGATGGCGCTGGGCGTCGCGATCGGCGCGATCACTTTCTCGGGATCGGTGATCGCCTTCCTAAAATTGAACGGCAATATGAGCGGCAAGCCGATCCTGTTGCCGGGCCGGCACGTCATCAATCTCGGGCTGCTCGCCGGCATCCTCGGGCTGATCGCCTGGTTCGTCACCGACCAGAGCCCCTGGGTGTTCTGGACGATCACCGTGCTCAGCTTCGTCATCGGCTTCCTGCTGATCGTGCCGATCGGCGGCGCCGACATGCCGGTCGTGGTGTCGATGCTCAACTCCTATTCGGGCTGGGCGGCGGCGGCGATGGGTTTCACGCTCCACAACAGCGCGATGATCATCACCGGCGCGCTGGTGGGATCGTCGGGCGCGATCCTCAGCTACATCATGTGCCGCGCGATGAACCGCAGCTTCATCAGCGTGATCGCCGGCGGGTTCGGCGGCGACAGCAGCGGCGGCGGTGCGGCGGCGGCGATCGACCGGCCATGGAAGCGCGGCTCGGCGGAGGACGCCGCTTTCCTGATGAGCCAAGCCGAACAGGTCATCATCGTTCCCGGTTACGGCATGGCGGTCGCGCAGGCGCAGCACACGCTGCGCGAGATGGGCGACAAGCTCAAGGCGCACGGAGTGCGCGTGAAATACGCGATTCACCCGGTCGCCGGACGTATGCCGGGGCACATGAACGTGCTGCTCGCCGAAGCCAACGTCCCCTATGACGAAGTGTTCGAGCTCGAGGACATCAACAGCGAATTCGCGCAGACCGACGTGGCCTTCGTCATCGGCGCCAACGACGTGACCAACCCCGCCGCCAAGACCGACAAATCGTCGCCGATCTACGGCATGCCCGTGCTCGACGTCGAAAAGGCCAAGACGGTGCTGTTCATCAAGCGATCGATGGGCGGCGTCGGCTATGCGGGTGTAGACAACGAGTTGTTTTACCGCGACAATACGATGATGCTTCTGGCGGACGCCAAGAAGATGGTGGAAGAGATCGTGAAGTCACTCGACTAGATCGCGATCGACCGGGGGTTTTTCGACGGGAATAGCCTCGCGGTTCGATCCGTAATGGACGCTTGATCGAACAGTCCGCCGCGCGGTCGCCTCATAACCTCCGAAACGGAGGAATTCGGACTAAACCGTTTCGGGCCCATGCGGCACTCCGGAACAGAAGACGAACTTGAGGCAGGTGATGGCGAGGACCCTATTCCCCGAAGGCTCGAGCGCAGGCTATGACCGAGCCGCGCCTGTCGCGCTGATCATTGCCGACAGCGCGGATGCTGCGGCGGAGGCGCTGGAGGCGCTCGAACTCGCCGGGTGCGCGGCGCGCGCGTCCGTGTCTTTCGGCGAGGCGTCGGCGGATCTCAGCAATTATGACGGGCTCGACCTGATCCTCATCGAGGCCGCGACGGCGCCCGAGGCGTTGCTCGACATCGTGCTGGCGCGAGCAGACACGGTGGCGCGCGAACGTTCGCTCGGCATCGTCGCGACGGTGCTGCCCGAGCAGATCGACGTGGCGGCTGCGCAATTGCTCGGCCCGCATTGCCAGATCCTCTGCGGCCCGACCCGGGCAGACCGGATCGGCGCGATCGCGGGCGCCAAATGGCACGCGCGCGGGGTGATGGACGACGTCAACCGCGACACCGAATCGGTCCGCCTGCGCCGGCTGAGCGAAGAAGTCGCGCGGATCGCGGAGACGCTCGCCAGCCTGACCCGCAGCGAGAATGCCGAGCCGCGCGGGGTGCGCGACCGCGGGAGCGGCTATCGCGGCCCCGATTCGGGCCCGCCGGTGGAGATCGGCGCGGCGGAGATCCGCTCGGTGATTCGCGCGCGGCGGATGCGGGCGCAGTTCTTCGCCGACGAATTGTTCGCCGATCCGGCATGGGACATGCTGCTCGACCTGTTCGCAGCGCAGCTCGAGCGGCGTCAGGTCTCGGTCTCGAGCCTGTGCATCGCCGCGGCGGTTCCGCCCACCACGGCACTGCGCTGGATCGGGACGCTGCACGAGGCGGGACTGTTCGAGCGTCAGGCCGACCCGAGCGACCGCCGGCGCGCCTATATCGGATTGAGCGCCAAGGGGCTGGACGGCATGCGCAATTATGCCAGCGCAGTGAAGCGCGCCGGGCTCCAGTTCGTTTGAAGCCTTGCCCCCGCGCGCAGCTTTTGGCATCGGCGGGGCGGAAGGGCGCTTAGCTCAGTTGGTAGAGCATCTCGTTTACACCGAGAGGGTCGGCGGTTCGAGCCCGTCAGCGCCCACCATTCCTTCGCACTGCCCGGCTAGCTCGCCTTGAAGCTCGGCGTGCCATTGGCGTAGTTGAGCGTCACATAGGCGTTGTCGCAGACGTTGATGCCCGACCAGATCGCACTGGTGTCGTCGGCAAAGGTTGCCTTGACGTCGTATTTGCAGCCGCTGCCCTTGTCGAAATGCACGGTCATCCGCCCGCCCGCCTTGGTAGTGCCCTCGCGCTTCATCTCGGGCTCGATCTTGTTGGCGACCCAGCTGCCGGCACCGCCGGCCGAGATGTCGATGCCCTTGATCGGCTTGCCGGTATTGTTGACGAGGACGAAATCCCAGTCCTCAGCCAGTGCCGGCGCGGCGAGCAGCGCCACGGCGGCGATCGCCATCGCTGTTTTGATCATTGCAGTCCCCTCCTGCTATTTTGCCCTTTTCTGACGGCAGAGTGCGCCTCTGCGGAGCACTCGGCAAGGGGGGCGCACGGGCGCTACAATGCGCGGACCAGCCGGACGGCGCAGGCGATCCAGGGCGGATCGCTCACCACCTGCTGGCGCGCGCCGGCGCCGAGCGGCAGCAGGTGCAGCTTGTCCCCTTCCCGCCCGATCAGCCGCCCGAACAGGAAGCGGCCGGCGGGACGCGGCACGAGGATGTCGCGATTGAGCGCGCGCGAATAGGCTTCGGGCGCGAGGCGATCGCACCAGATCTCGTCCCCCGCCCGATAATCGCCGATACCGCCGCTGACGGTCACTGCGACCATCCCCGGCTCGCCGCGGGGAGCGACCACCGCCGCGGGCCGGCGCGGCGCCTGCGCACCGCTGCCGTCGAGGATCGCCGCCACGGCGATCTCCGGCCGATCTGGCAGACGAACCAGATCCGACGCATCGACTCCGAGCGCCGCGGCGATGCGGTTGAGCCAGCCGACGGATACCGTGCGGGTACCGGTCTCGAGACGGCCGATCGTCTGCGCCGTGGTCGGCGGGTCGCAGCGTTGCGCGACTTCGTCGAGCGTGAGGCCTTTGGCGCGCCGAACCTCGCGGATGGCCGTGATCACTGCGCGTCTCCTAACCGATATGGTTTTTCCACTTTCCTACAAACAGGACTTAATGGCAAGAGCAGCGAATCGAACGAAAGGAGAACGAAATGCGCGAGCTGGTCGAACGAAAGGTCGATGGGTCGGGGCGAAGCGATGCGGGGGGCAGGCGGCGGGTGACCGTGAACCTTGCCGAATCGCCGCTCGGCTGGCTGCGGGCGCACAAGCATATCGATGCGCGCCAGTTCGAAGCCGGAGAGCGGCTTCGGCTCGATTACGAGAAGGCGGCGCTGGGCCCGCGGGTGACCATGCGCTGGGATCCGAGCCCGCGCGCGCCGCGCGGCGCACCGGGCGCGGCCAATCCGACGCTCGCGCAGATCAGCGCCAAACGACGGTTTCATGCTGCCGTGGCCGCGGCGGGTTCCGGGCTTTCGGACATATTGTGGCGCGTGGTCTGCGCCGGCGAGGGGCTGGCGGTGGCCGAAAAGGCGCTCGGCTGGCCGACCCGCGCCGGCAAGCTGGTGCTCGGCATCGCCCTCGACCGGCTGGCGGACCATTATCAGCTCCGCTGAGCCGCGGCAAAATTGGTTAAGCTGTCGCAAACCCTCATTTGTTGCGGAACGGCCGGCCCGTCTGTGCGATTCTTCGCGCACGTGTTCCGGGAACGACAATGCCTACCCAAGACAAGGACGGCGCGCGCAAGCGAGCAGCGCCGCGCATCAAGATTTTCCTGGCCGGCGAACTCAGGTGCGGCGCGGGTGCGCCCCGCCGCGCCCACTTGCTCAACATTTCGACCGGCGGCGCGCTGGTCTATGCCGAAGCGGTTCCCGAGGTCGGCGAACTCGTGCGGCTCGCATGCGGCGTGCCGCTCGGGCCGGGGCGGGTGCAGTGGCGCAAGGGACAGCGTTTCGGCGTGGCGTTCACCCAGCCAATCGCGCCCGCGCTGATCGACACCCTCATTCGCAGGAAGAGCTGACCGGGAAGCAGCGCAGAGCCTCACGCGCTCCGTCGGGCGGGAAGCTCAGCCGAGCGCGGCGACGGCAGCGTTCCACGCGGCGGCTTCGTCGGCGCGGCGGGCATGGATCTGCGGAGACTCCGCCCGTGCGCTCGCAAGGTCGATCTCCACGCTGGCATCGTAGAGGAAGGTCGCGTTTCCGCTGATCGTCACGACCCGGTCGGCGTCGGCACGGCCGCGGACCAGCCCGCCTTTGTTGAATACCCGCATCTGCGCGCCGACCGGCACGCGCCCGGTCAATCCCGCGGCGAGGACCGACGCGGCCATCGCGCTGCCGCAGCTGTCGGTCAGTCCGACGCCGCGTTCGAAGGTGCGCACGAACAGGTCGGGCCCGCGCAACTCGACGAACGACACGTTGGCGCGGCCGGGGATCAGTGCCGGTCCCGTCTCGCAATATTCGCCCAATGCGACCAGCTCGGCTTCGTCGATCGTGTCGACGAAGGTCACGAGGTGCGGATTGGGCATCGCCACCGCGGTGAAAGTCCGGGTGCTTGGAAGTTCGGACAGCGGGCCGGTGAGCCCGACGTCCGCCGCCTCCACCGAGGCCGGGCCGACGACGGTGCGAA
>JASLBO010000490.1 GCA_030146605.1 Sphingomonas sp.
CGACGGCCGCACCAAGGCTTATGGCTTCTTCGGCAAGTACGCGCTGCCGATGGCGGGCGACATCAACCTCAACGTTGCCGGCGGCCTGGTCACCTATACGCGGTACAATCGCTTCAACGGGCTCAATTCGGGCGACAACACCCCGATCGCCGGCGCGGCGATCCTCGGCCCGTCGAACTTCCGCGCCTGCCCCGACACCGGCGTGGTCAATTGCGAGGTCTCGGCCGACGGCACGCCCGCCGATTATTCGGGTGCGATCGCGCACAATCTCAAGCCGCAATCGGTCAACGAATTCATTCTGGGCGGCGAGCACCAGTTCAGCGAGAGCGTCCGCGTCGGCGCCTATTTCACGCATCGCGAGCTGCAGAACGCGATCGAGGACATCTCCGTCGATTACGGCGCGCGCGCATATTGCGTCGGTGCCGGCTTCACCGAGGCGCAATGCACCGCGGCCTATCGTGGCGGCAGCAACTGGACGATCGCCAATCCGGGCCGCGACGTGGTGGTGCGGATCAATCCGTTGCCCGACGGCACCACGCCGGTGGTGACGCTGCGCGCCGAGGACCTGCGCTATCCCCGGCCCAAGCGGAACTACAACTCGCTCACCTTCACCTTCGACCGCAAGTTCGACGGGCTGTGGGGGCTTTCGGGCTCGTACACCTGGGCGATGGACAAGGGCAATTACGAGGGCGGCGTCCGCTCGGAGAACGGCCAGCTCGCGGTCAACCGCTCGGCCGACTTCGACTCGCCCGGCTTCACCAACGGATCGTACGGCTATCTGCCCAACGATCGCCGCCACACGCTCAAGCTGTTCGGCAGCTACCGGCCGTTCGAATTCCTCGATCTCGGCAGCAACGTGCTGGTCCAGTCGCCGCAGAATTACAGCTGCATCGGCACCGTGCCGCAGGCAGTGGACGAGGCGGCCTATGGCTATCACGGCTACAGCTATTATTGCCGCGGCGAACTGATCCCGCGGGGCACTGCGTTCAAGGGCGACTGGCTGTATCAGATCGACGCCAGCGCCATTGCGCGCCTGCCATTGCCGTCGGGTCTCGAAGGCTCGTTGCGCTTCGACGTGTTCAACCTGTTCAACATGAAGGCAGTGACCGTCTACAACCAGTCGGGCGAACTGAGCGACGGCTCGGCCAACCCGCTTTATCGCACACCGTCGACCTACCAGTCGCCGCGTTACGTGCGGCTGCAGTTCCGCCTGGGCTTCTAGCCGCCGGGGGTTGCGGAGGGGGTCGGTCACGCGGCCGGCCCCTTCCTCGCAGCCGCCACGCGATTGACGGCACGGTCAGGCGACTGCACCGTTGGCCGATGCCAGACGAGGGGAGAACGGCCATATTGAAGCGATCGGCACGCCAGCGCGAGATCGTCGCGCGGCTGCGCGGCGGCACGACCCTGTCGGTGATGGGTCTCGCCGCCGACCTCAATGTTTCGGATGAGACGATCCGGCGCGAGCTGCGCGCGCTCGAAGAGCAGGGCGTGATTATCCGTGAGCATGGCGGCGCGCGGCTGGCGACGCCCGTGTTCGAAGGGCCGTTGGTCCAGCGCATGGAGGAACATGCCGACGCCAAGTTGCGCATCGCGCGCGCCGCCGCCGAGTTCGTGCCCGACGGCGCGATCGTGTTCATCGATTCGGGCACGACCTCATGCTTCGTCGCGCGCCAGTTGGTCGAGCGGCGCGCGCTCACCGTAATCACCAATTCGCTGCAAGTGGCGATGGACCTCGGCAGCATCAACAACAACCGGCTGTTCCTGGCCGCGGGGCAGATGGATTATGACTATCGCGCCTTTTCGGATCACACCGCGCAGCAATATGTCGCCGGCTTCACGCCGCATCTCGCGATCCTCTCGGTCGGCGCCGTCTCGATCGATCGCGGGCTGATGGATTTCCATCCGGGCGAGGCGGCGATGAGCCGGATCGCTTATGCCACTGCCGAGAAGGTGCTGCTCGGCGTGGATTCGTCCAAGTTCGGGCGTTATGGTCTGATGCAGACCGCAGGGCTGGCCGATGTCGACATCCTCGTCACCGACGCGCCGCTCGACGACGACTATGCCCGTGCCTTCGCTCAGGCAGAAGTGGTGATCGCACCCTGAGAGTGGCCGCCGCGCCGGCGTACCAGCCCCGCGCTGCTCGCGACCAGCGCGCCGGCTGCGGCCAGCCCGGCGTGGATCGACCAGAAGCTCGCCGGTGTCATTCGCTCGTACAGCGCGCCGCCGAAGCCGACCCAGAGATGGGCGAAGAAGCCGTGCAGATAGAACAGCCCGACCCAGAAGCCGGCGAGCCGGGCAGGCGCACCTTGCATCACGAGGCTGAGTCCCGCCGGCCAGACCAGCACGATCGCGCAATCGACCAGCAGCAGATAGGCAAGCGGCATGACGAGCGGCACCGGGCCGATATAGAGTGCTTCGGCGGCGACCAGCACGAGGTTGCCGAGCGCGCAGGCGACGCAGCCCAGCGCGATCTGCCCGCGCGCGCCAATCGCGATTCCGCGTCGCGCGAGCAGCTTCAGTCCGAGCTGCGACAAGGGGATGAGCGCGAGCGTGAACAGCCCGTCAAGGGCCACGAACCACGCCACCGGCACGTCGAGCGCGTCGAGGTTCAGCCCGACCCGGGCGCGCGCCCAGACGAGGAACATGTTGCCGATCTGCTCATAGGCAGCGAAGCAGAGATAGAGGGCGAGCAAGGTGGTGACGACGAGCGCGAGATCGCCCCGTCTTTCGCGGGGGGCGGCCGCTGCATCCAACGAGGCGCCCCGTTCGGGCTCCGGTCTGGACATCGTGCCGCGCGGCGGCGCGAAATGGAATGCGATCATCCCCAGCGCGACCGCCGCCGCCGCCGCTCCCAGCCCCATGCGCCAGCCTGCCCACAGGCCGAGCGCGCCGCACAGCAGGGGCCCGCAGACCATACCGGCATTGAGGAAGCCCAGATAGACCGCGAAGCCTCTTCGCCGTGCGGTGTCGCCGTCGAAGAGCTGGCCGACCAGCACCGACAAATTGCCCTTGATCGTCCCCGCTCCCAACGCGAACAGCGGCAGTGCCGGCAGGAAATAGCGTTCGCCGATCATCAGCACCAGCGCCACGAACATTGCCAGTCCGCCGGCATAGACAGCCCCGCGCCGGCCCGAGAGCCGGTCGCCGAGCAGTCCGCCCAGTGGAATCGAAAGGTACAGCATGGCGTTGGTGAGGCCGTAGATCTGCGAGGCGAGCCCTACCCGGGTGAGCGGCCCGGCCAGCGCTTCCAGCAGCTGCGCGATTTCGCCGGCGCCTGCCGCGGAGCCGCCGCGCTCGGCGGGCAGGATGTGGTCGATCAACACCAGCGTGAGTATTGATTTTACCCCGGCGAGCGAGAAGCGCTCCCAATATTCGCTGAATGCAAGCGGCAGGAATCCACGCGGCAAGGCGGCCAGGCCCCGTTGCGTTTCCTCCGCGCCGCACATGGTCTCGCCCTTTTTGCCTGAGCCGTTGTTCATAGGGCGGCTTTTGGACAGATATGATGACAGCTGCGAAACGCTGCCACTCGCTCGGAGCGGCCCTCCAGTGGCGCAGGACCTGTCTGCGTCGCCGATGCGTTGAGGCAGCCGCGAGGAGAGAGAAATGATGACGACCCCTAAGCCAGGCAACCAGCCAGACCCGAGGGACATGGCGATCGACCCCGATCCCGAGGCCGAAGCACACAAGCCCGCCGATCCGGCGCTTGCCGAGGAAGAGGAAGCGGCGAAGCTCGGCGATTTCGCCTAGCGTCGCTTGAGGGGCGCGCGGCTTTCGCCAGGCATCGCGCGATAGGTCGCCACGACGCCGCGATCGAAAGGTCTGGCCAGGATCGTCGATACCGTCACGAACTCGGCCGTCGCCGCCGCCGGAGTCAGGGTCAGCAGCGTATAGCCCTTATTGTCCTGATCGCAGAAGGCGACTTCGCGATTGGCCTCGGCGATCAGGGTGCCCAGACCGGGGAGCAGCGAGCCGTAGGAAGGGCTGGTGATCGCCGTGGCCCCGAATTCCGAAGCAACCAGCGTTCCTGCATCGTCGTACAGATCGTTCGCCCAGCCGGCATGGCTGTCGCCGGCGAGCACGATCGGCTTCGAACCGGCGCGGCGGAATGCGGCGTAAAGCCGCTCGCGCGCCGCGGGATAGCCGTCCCACGCATCGAAGTTGAACGGCAGCCCGGCTTTGTATCCTGCGGCGGCCTGACGCAGCCGGTCGC
>JASLBO010000538.1 GCA_030146605.1 Sphingomonas sp.
CTCGGCCGCTTTGGCATCGCAGCGGCGCTGCTCGATGGCGGGATTGCCAAGTGGAGGGCCGAAGGGCGCTCTCTGGAGAGCGATGCGCCCACCCCTGCCCGCACCCGCTTCGAGGCCGGAATGCCGCGCACCCAGGCGCGCAGCCTCGCCGAGATGCAGGCCACCGACGAGCAGATCGTCGATGCGCGCTCCGCGGCGCGCTTTACCGGCGAAGAGCCCGATCCGCGCGCGGAATGCGCGCGGGGGCATATTCCTGGGGCGAAGAACGTTCCCTATGGCCGCTTCTTCGAGCCCAACGGGACGTGGAAGCAGCCCGAGGCGATTCGCACCGTCTTCGCGGATGCCGGACTTGACCTCGCCAAACCGCTGGTCGCGACGTGCGGTTCGGGAATCACCGCGTCGGTAATCGCCTTTGCCGGGCATCTGATCGGCCGCGACGTGCCGGTATATGACGGCAGCTGGTCCGAATGGGGCGCGGATCCCGCCACGTCCAAGGCGCTGGGCCCGGTATGACCGAGAAGAGGGACGCGACCAGGATCGTCCAGGCCGGGCGGCGCGAGGAATGGACGCAGGGTGTGGTCAATCCGCCGGTGTGGCGCGCCTCGACGATCCTCTATGATTCGGTCGCCGAGCTGCGCGCCCGGGGCGCGGCGGACACGCACCACAAGCTGTTCTACGGCCGTCGCGGCACGCCGACCCAATGGTCGCTCGCCGAAGCGCTGACCGAGCTCGAACCGGGCGCCGAGGCGACATTGCTCTATCCTTCCGGCGTTGCGGCGATCGCCTCGGCGTTGCTCGCGGTGCTCGAGCCGGGCGACGAGTTGCTGCTGGCCGACAGCGTCTATGATCCGACACGCAACCTCGCCAATGGACTGCTCAAGCGCTTCGGGATCACCACGACCTTCTACGATCCGCTGATCGGAGCCGGGATCGCGGAGCTGTGCACCGACCGGACCAAGGCGATCTTCATCGAGAGCCCGGGCAGCCTGACCTTCGAGGTGCAGGACATTCCGGCGATCGTCGGCGTCGCCAAAGCGCGCGGGATCACCACCCTGCTCGACAATACCTGGGCGACGCCGCTGCTGCTGCCGGCGATCCAGCTCGGAATCGATTATTCGATCCTCGCCTGTACCAAATATGTCGTCGGCCATTCGGATGTGATGCTCGGCTCGGTCACCGCCGCGGAGGGACAATATCAGCGGCTGCGCGCGGCGACCTATCAGCTCGGCCAGACCGCCAGCCCCGACGATGCGTGGCTCGGCGCGCGCGGCCTGCGGACGATGGCGGTGCGGCTCGATCAGCATGGCCGTTCGGCGCTGAAGATCGCCGAATGGCTCGAGGATCGCCCCGAAGTCGCCCGCGTGCTCCACCCGGCACTGCCCGACTGCCCGGGCCATACGACCTTCGTCCGCGACTTTCGCGGCGCATCGGGGCTGTTCTCGTTCGTGCTGAACGGCGGTGACGAAGCAGCGCGCGCCGCGCTGATCGACGGCCTGAGGCATTTCGGCATCGGCTATAGCTGGGGCGGCTTCGAGAGCCTCGCGATCCCGGTCGATCCGCAGCATCATCGCAGCGCGACGAGGTGGGAGGCCGAGGGGCCGGTGGTGCGGCTGCAGATCGGGCTCGAGGATTGCGACGATCTGATCGCCGATCTCGAGGCCGGGCTGGTCCGCTTCGCCGAGGTTCGCGGGTGATGGCGCGGCTCGGGGCCTGGCTGGCGGGACATAATCTGCCGGGCGCCCACGAGCTTTCCGAAGCCGCGATCGCAAGCGGGCTGACCGCGCTGGCGCTGGTCCTCGGCTGGCTGGCGGGGCGATATGTCGGCACGCGGATCGCCACCGCCTGGGCCGAGCACGTCAGCGGCAATGCGGCGAAGTTCCACTTGCGCGTCCGCGCGATCATTCGCTGGGGAACGGCAGCGATCCTGCTGTCGATTATCGCAGTTAGCTGGGCATGGATGCCGCTCGCCGCGCACATCGTCGGGCTCCTCGAGGCATTCTCGGTGGGGATGCTCGTCGCCGGCGTGCTGCGCGGGCTCAATTTGCCGCGCTGGGCCGCCTGGACGCTGGCGGCGCTCGCCTTCACCGCGATCCTCAGCAACGCGATCGGCGGCTTCGCGATGGTCGAGACCACGCTCGACCGCGTCGGCATCCAGATCGGGGCGCGGCGCTTCTCTTTGCTGTCCGGCCTCACCCTCGGCATCACCGTGCTGCTGCTCTTCGCCGGCGTGCGGCTGGTCAACCGCGTGCTGAGCCATTCGATCGGCAGCGCCCGCGGCTTCGACGCTACCCAGAAATTGCTCGTCCAGAAGCTCGCGGCGATCGCCGTGGTGGTGCTCGCCTTCTTCATCGGCGTCGACCTGCTCGAGATCGACCTGACGGCCTTTGCGGTGTTCTCGGGCGCCTTTGGCCTCGCGATCGGCTTCGGGCTGCAGAAGACGATCGGCAATCTGATCGCGGGGATCATCCTGCTGATGGACCGCTCGATCAAGCCGGGCGACGTGATCGTGGTGGGCGACAGCTTCGGCTGGGTGAACAAGATCGGCGTCCGCGCCGTCTCGGTGATCACCCGCGACGGCAAGGAGCATCTGATCCCCAACGAAAATCTGATGACGCAGGAAGTGGAGAACTGGTCATACACCGACCGCAACGTCCGCGTCCGCATTCCGGTGACGGTCGCCTATGATTGCGACCTGAAACTGGCGCAGGAACTGATGCTGCGCGCCGCTGCCGAAAGTCCGCGCGTGCTCGACAATCCGAACACCAATGTGTGGCTGATGGCGTTCGGCCCGACCGGCGTGGAGCATGAGATTCTCGCCTGGATCAGCGATCCCGAAAGCGGCGTCGGCAATGTCCGCAGCGACGTGCTCAACCGGCTGTGGCTGTTGTTCAAGGAACATGGCATCGCCATTCCTTATCCGGTGCGCGACATTCGAGTCACACACTGGCCAGAGCCACCCGGCAGACCGGTCTTGTAGGATTTCAGCGGCGCACTTTCACGGTTTGCACGGTGAATCGGCAATTGTAGTGCGCGCGCTTGTAATTTTATTACGTGGCACGGCGTGGACACAATCCCGGCAAAGCCCGCCAATATCAAAGAACGTATCCAGAACATACTATCTTCACCGGACGTAGGAAAGCAGTTCCTCGGCTCGGTCATCCGGCAGTGGCGGGAGCACGCGCAATAGGCCGCCGGTCGCCGTCTGAGATCCCCGCATTCCCAGGGACGACGAAATATGCCCCCTCCCGCTGGCCGCGAAGGGCACCTATCTTGCAGCAGTGAGTTCACAGCCGATTACCGCTCGCATCGCCGATGGCGTCGCCTCGATCCCCTCGGCGGAGTGGGACGCCTGTGCCGGTCGCGGCAATCCGTTCGTTTCGCACCGCTTCCTGTCGATCCTCGAACGCTCGGGATCCGCTACGGCGCGCGCCGGCTGGCAGCCGCTGCCGATCATGGTCGACGGCGCAGACGGGCGCGCCGCGGCGATCGCCCCGGCCTATGTCAAATCGCAGAGCCAGGGCGAATATGTGTTCGACCATGGCTGGGCCGATGCGTGGGAGCGCGCAGGCGGCGAATATTATCCCAAGCTGCAGGTGGCGGTGCCGTTCACCCCGGTGCCGGGGCCCCGGCTGCTGCTGCGCGAGGAGGCCGCCGCGCCCGCATTGATCGCGGCGATCGAGGCAGTGACCGACCAGAATCAATTGTCGTCGGCGCACGTGACTTTCGTCGATGCCGGGCAACTGCACTGGTTCGAGGCCGCCGGCTGGCTGGTGCGCGCGGGCACGCAATTTCACTGGCAGAACCACGGCTATGCCGGTTTCGACGATTTCCTCGCTTCGCTCTCCAGCCGCAAACGCAAGGCGATCCGGAAGGAGCGCGCGGCCGCGCTCGGAGGGCTGACGGTGCGCCACCTGACCGGCGCCGGGATCAGCGAGGCGCATTGGGATGCCTTCTGGGAATTCTATCAGGACACCGGCTCGCGCAAATGGGGGCGGCCCTATCTCACCCGCGCCTTCTTCTCGCTGCTCGGTGCCGAGATGGCGGACGAAGTGCTGCTGATCCTCGCCGAGCGCGACGGGGTGCCGATCGCCGGCGCGCTCAATCTGATCGGCGGGGAGGCGCTGTACGGGCGTTATTGGGGCGCAGTCGAGGAAGTGCCGTTCCTCCATTTCGAGCTTTGTTACTATCAGGCGATCGACGCGGCGATCGCGCGCGGGCTCGCCCGGGTCGAGGCCGGGGCGCAAGGCGAGCACAAACTGGCGCGCGGCTATGCGCCGGTGACGACCTGGTCGGCGCATTACATCCCCGATCCGGGCTTCCGGCGCGCGATTGCCGATTTCCTGCTGCGCGAGCGCGAGGCGGTCGAGCGCGAGCAGGAGTGGCTGGGCGAGATGACGCCGTTCAAGCGCTCCGAATGATGCTCCCCTCCCTGCCAGGGAGGGGGATTTCGTCAGTCCACCGGCGAAGGCGAGGCTTCGGGTTCCGGCAGGTTGCTGGTAAACTGGCGGCCGTCGCTCAGGATGAGGTCGCGCTCCCATTTGGGCAGAGGCAGCTCGCCCGGGCGGATGATCGGCGCCGGGACATTGTGATCGACCTTGTACAGCCCGCTATTGCTGTGGTCGTCGACATAGACCGGCACCAATCCCTGCAGGAACCTGGCCGGGAATTCCGGCGGGCGGATCATCCAGACATAGTCGAACGCGTCGCGCGGGAAGCGGGCCAGCGCCCAGGGAACCGGCCGCCACCATTCGCGCGGGCATTGGGTATCGGTGACGATCTGCGAGGGATCGTGCGCGAAGCGCTTCGCCGCAGCGTAGCGCACGGTGAGCAATTGCGCGCCGGGCATCGACCATTGATCGTTGGTGTAGGCCAGCCGGCGTTCGAGCGCGAGCGCGGGGACGTGCTGGAGGCGCGTCATCTTCCACTCGTTATAGCAGGTCTCGCCGACGAAGCTGATCAGCCGCGCACCTACCGGCAGATGCTCAAGCGCCTTGAGCTCACGATCATAGGATTTGTCGTAGAGAAAGAAGCTCCACGTCGTTGCCGCGACGCGCGCCGTGAAGAAGGCCATGCCGAGCGCCGCCACCAGCGCCGCGCCGCGCATCGACAGGCCGCGCTTGGGGCGGATCGCGACGATCCCGATCGCCATCAGGAAAGGCACCAGCCGCATGTCTGCATAAGCCGACCCGAAGACGATCCGCGGCAGCAGGATGTAGACCGCCGCGAGGAACAGGAACGACAGCCCCAGATTGCGCGAATATTGGAGATTGGGGTCGCGGATCGCCTTGAACAGCAGCAGGAACAGCACGCCGACCGAGGCGATGTCGAACAGCTGCCAGCGATCGCGGAATACCTGGACGATCCAGAGCATCTTGGCGCGCCAGTTGAACCAGTCCCCGGTCTGACCCGTGACATGGCCGCCGCTGCGCCATGCCAGCATCAGCAGCACCGGCGGGGCGAGCACAAGACACTGGATGCCTGCCTTGAACCAGGGGAGCAACCACGCGCGGACAAAGCCTTCGCCGCGATGCGCGTCGTGATGGCGGACCAGTTCGGCCGAGAAAGCGAGCACGCCGAGCACGCCCCAGCCGAAGGTATGGGTGATCCAGAGCAGCACCGACAGCGGCAGGAACACCATCGAACGGAAGCCGAACTTGCCGAGCCGTGCGAGCCGGAGCCACCAGCCAAAGGCGAGCATCGCGATGCCCATCGACAGCGCGAAATTGACGAAACCGAAATGGAACGGAAAGGCATAAGCCAGCGGCAGCGCGAACAAGGCAGTGGCAGGGATCCGGCCATGGACCTCGCGCGCGATCATCAGCAGCCCGGCGACGGTCATCGCGGGGATCGAGATGACGATCAGCTTCACCGCGAGTTCGAGCCCGAACAGCCTGGAGAGCGGGATGACCAGCAGGTCGACCCCGAGATTGCCCATCAGGCTCCAGTTGAAATTATACCATTCGTGCAGATGCGGCATCTGCTCCCAGATGAGCTGGACGCGGTAGCGCCCCATATGCCCGGGCAGGTCGACCAGCGGGGGGATTTCGGGCCAGAGCAAAGGCACGACCGCCATGAACGTGGCGAGCGCCACGAACCGCCGTGTCTGCCACCAATGCAGCGGAGCGTCTGACCGCGCGCCTGAATGTCCCCCTTTTTGCATGGCGGCGCACCTTAGTCAGGTGCGTCGCACGCACAAGCGTCAGCTTGCGCGCCGCGGATTTTGTCCGGATGGGCGCCGCGTCAGGAGAATCCACGGCACCTGACCGGGGTCGAATTGGGCGCGGCTGCCATGATCGAAGAAGGGCGGCATGTGATCTCCGACGATCAGAATATCGGCATCCGGAAAGTTCGGTGCGAGCAGGACCTTGGCCAGCGCGGCATTGACGTTCTCGATCACGGTGGCGAGCCGGCAGATGCTGCCGTTGCGTATCGCGAAATCGGGGCGGCGTTCGAGACAATCCCCGGTGTCCAGTGCGCCGGCGGCAGGCACCGGCAGGTGCGAGTTGACCGTTAGCCAGTAGATGAATTGCGGCCGTCTGGCGCCCTCGAGCTTCTTCGCGAGGATCGCAGGCACGTCGCGATCGCATACCCCGGGAAACACGCCCAAGCAGGCGCGGGCACCTTGGCTCGATAGCGAATCGCGAAAGATCCGGTGGTCGAAGCCGATATGCGGATACCATAGCTCGCGATTGAAAAAGCTGCCGGTGAAGCTGTGCACCGCGCTGGTCTCATAACCGAGGCGGCGCAGCCGGGCAGGCAGGCAGCGCGGATCGTCGGCGTTCGAGACCGATGCATAATCGTCCCACCGGCCGCAGAGTTCGCGCATCTCGCCGCTGGTGGTCGAGCCGTAATAAGGCGTGGTTCCATAGCGGACCGCATAGCGCGCGGCGATGTCGCTCTGCGCCCAGCGGCCTAGCAACTGGCGGCGCAGCGCCGGATCGACGGGCTGCCCCATCGCCTCGACCATCACCAGGACGATGTGGCGCGAACCGTCCGCGCGGCCCAGCAGATCCGCCTGCGCCGTCGCCGAGGAGAAGGGCGTGTCGGCCGATGCGAGATGCTTGTAGGCGCCGCGCGAGTGGAAGCTCACGGCGTAATCGAGACCGGCGGCCGCGACGATCGCGCCGGCTGCCACTGCGAAATGCACGGGTGATGCAAAGGCCAGCGGCAGGCGAAATGCCTGCCACGCGCCGATGAGCAGCCCCGCGCCAAGCAAGCCGGCGAGCAGATATTCGATCGAGCCGATCGGCTTCAGATCGAGCAGGAAGCCGACCGACGCGACGATCTCGGTGATGGCGAGATTGAACACCGCGGACAAATAATTGAGCGCCGACAGGGCGATCATGGCCATGAACGCGGCAAACTGGATTCGCCGCGGAAACCTGCGGACCAACAGACCAAGCGCCCCCGCGCCGAGGATTTCGGCCGAGCGTGGCGGCGCGCCGAACAGCCAGAGCAGCCAGAAGCCGAGATTGGGCAGCACCACCCAGCAGAGCAGCCAGGCGAACAGCCGCGCCCGATCGCCGGAGAGGCGGCGGGCGGCGGACGGCAGGTCGAGCGCGGCACTGGCCATCAGCGATGCTCCGAGGGATCGAGGATTTCAATGTCGTCGCAACCCAGCCGATAGTCGGCGCCGGACAGGCGCGGATCGGAGATGAGGCCGAACTGGTGGCGCAGCGCCGGGAGATTGCCCGCAACGTTGCGATGATAGGGGGCGGCGAGGACGTGATGACGGGTCTCGGCGAGAATGCGCGGACCAAGATCGATCGGCGCGAGCACCATGCCGGGCGGCAAGCCCGCCAATTGCGTGATCGCCGGGGCCAAATCACATGCGGCGGACGCCGTCTCCTCCCGCGCGCCGCCGAGGGCCTGGCCGGCGAGCTGGTAGACGAGCCCCAGCGAAACCAGCCAGCCGCCGATCCGGCGCAGCGCGCCGGCGGTGCGCGCGTGCGCGACGAGATGCGCCAGCGCGGGGGGCGCGAGCGCGGCGGCGACGTGCGCGGCGCGCAGCTGGACGAACGCGACGATCCACGCGCTGGCGATCAGCGCCGCCAGCAGCCCCCAGCCGCGTCCGCGCTCGGCATGCGCGAACCAGGCCGCGGCGAGCAGCCCGGCAGTGGCCGCGCCGAGATAGCCAATCGCAGTCGCCGGCGCGGCGTGCAGCGCGCCTTGCGCTTCCTCGACACGATCGAGCCAGAGCGTGCGCAGCTCGGTCGGCAGCGCCGCATAGGGCCCGGCGAGGCAGGCGGGCGCGAGCCACACGATCAGCAGGGTTCCGGCGAGGCCGATGGCGGCGAGCGCGGCGAAGCGATGCGACGGTCCCAGCCGCGCCGGGATCGCCGCGATCAGGCAGAGCACGCCGCCGCCGACCGCCATCGCGGCTGCGACCGGGGGCGTGAAGGCGTCGCACAATGCGGCGGGCCAGATCGCCGGGTGGGCCAGCGCGGCCAGGGCAGTGCCCGCGAGCAGCGCCGCGCCCGCAGCGGCAAGCCGCGCGCGCTCACCGGCAG
>JASLBO010000544.1 GCA_030146605.1 Sphingomonas sp.
AGGCGACGTCGTCGGCATCCTCGGGCGCCGGCACCTTGCCGGTCACGCTGGGGATGCCGGGAATGTTCCAGACATAGCCCCCGCCCGCCGCGATCCCGCCATCGGGCGCGGCGAGCAGGAAGCCGTGGCGTTCGGCGGTCGCTTCCAGCTTCGACCCGGCAAGGATCGCCGCGCCGTCGCCGGTGCTGCCGTGGAGCACGAACACGAGTGCCCCGCCCCGCAGCCGCGTCGGCACGCGGAGCAGCATCGAACGGCCGGTGTCGCCGATCGCCACGCGCCGGGTCGTGCCGGGGTCGCCGAGCGTGCAGGCGCCGGCGGCGGGCGTCGCGATCGCAGCCGCCATCAACGCGGCGAAACCCAGGCTTTGGCGGCGCATATCTCTCTCGATTTGCATGGCGCCCGGCTTAGCGCCTAGTCGGAGACCAAACCAGCGGAAGAGACATGCCCGACGATCCTCATACCAGCGACATCCTCGTCATCGGCTCGGGCGCAGCGGGGCTCACCGCCGCGCTCAACCTCGCCGCACGGTTCAAGGTCACCGTGCTCGCCAAGGGGGCGCTCAACGAAGGCTCGACCGCCTGGGCGCAGGGCGGGATCGCCGCGGTGCTCGAGCCCGGCGACACCTTCGAGAACCATGTCGACGACACGATGGTCGCCGGCGCCGGGCTCAACGACCGCGCCACGGTCGAGATGGTGGTCGAGAACGCCCCCGCCGCGATCGAGCGGCTGGCCAGGCTCGGCGTGCCGTTCAACACCGACAAGGGCTCGCTCCACCTCACCCGCGAAGGCGGGCACAGCCATCGCCGCATCGTCCATGTCGACGACGCCACCGGCTGGGCGGTGCAGGAGGCCTTGCTCAAGGCGGCGCGCGCCAATCCCAACATCACCCTCGTCCCCGACATGGTGGTGATCGACCTCGCCACCAGCCGCCACGAGGAACGCTATTCGGGCGCGGGCAATGTCTGGGGGGTCTATGCCTTCAACCGCGCGACCAACCGCGTTGAATTGTTCACCGCCAGGGCCACCGTGCTGGCGACCGGCGGCGCCGGGCGGACGTACCTGTTCTCGACTGCGCCGCGCGGCGCGACCGGCGACGGCATCGCGATGGCGTGGCGCGCGGGCTGCCGCATCTCCAACATGGAATTCATGCAGTTCCACCCGACCTGCCTGTACAATCTCGACGTCAAGAACTTCCTGATCACCGAGGCGGTGCGCGGCGAGGGCGGCCAGCTCAAGATCCCCGGGACCGGCCACCGCTTCATGCCCGATTTCGACTCGCGGCTGGAGCTCGCCCCGCGCGACGTGGTGGCGCGTGCGATCGATCACGAGATCAAGCGGCTCGGGCTCGATTACGTCCATCTCGACATCAGCCATATGGGCGCGGATTTCGTGAAGCAGCATTTCCCGACGATCCACGCCCGGCTGCTCGATCTCGACATCGACATGACCCGCGAGCCGATCCCGGTGGTGCCCGCGCAGCATTATACCTGCGGCGGCGTGATGGTCGACCGCGACGGACGCACCGATCTGCCCAACCTCTATGCCGCCGGCGAAGTCAGCCAGTCGGGGCTGCACGGCGCCAATCGCCTCGCCTCCAATTCGCTGCTCGAATGCTTCGTGTTCGGCGAGGCCGTGGCCAGTCACATCGCCGCCAGCTGGAGCGATCTCGCGCCGCCCCCGCCGATCCGGCAATGGGACGAGAGCCGCGTCACCGATTCGGACGAGGAAGTGGTGATCAAGCAGAACTGGACCGAGATCCGCCGCTTCATGTGGAATTATGTCGGCATCGTCCGCTCGACCAAGCGGCTCGAGCGCGCCGCGCACCGCATCCAGATGCTGCGCGAGGAAGTGAACGACTATTACGGCCATTTCCGCGTCACCGGCGATCTGATCGAGCTGCGCAATTTGCTCGAAAGCGCCGATCTGATCGTCCGCTCGGCGCTCCACCGCAAGGAGAGCCGCGGCCTGCATTACACGCTCGATTATCCCGAAACACTCGACGCGGCGGTGGATACCATCCTGGTGCCCTAGGCGATATCGACATTCAAATGCGCGAGCGGTTTAAATCCTCCCCCTGGCGGGGGAGGATCGCTGAAAATCGACATGCCCTAGGGGTTTGCCCGCGATGGCGAAACATCGCGCAGCGCCCCACGTTGAAGCGAAATGGGGAGCCCGGTTTCCTCTCCATTCACGATTCGTCGCTATCGTTACCGGATTCGTCGCATCGAGATGCCGCCGGGCTTTGCCGCGAGCCCCGCGCACCGCATGTTGAGAAAGGCGCAAGGGGCTGCATTTGTGAGTAAATTTAAGGGTTTCTCGAAAGTGGAGCGGGCGTTGACCCTCGCCGGGCTCGGCCCGGCGATGCTGCTCGGCTGCGCGGTGCATGACGATACCCAGCTCGCCGCCTATCTGCCGGCCCCCAGCTACAGCGTGCTGGTGCCCTTCCCCGCCGCTATGGCCGCCGCCCCGGCGAAGCCGCGCGTCCCGGCGCCGGTCGATCTCGTCATCTCGATCAACAACATCACCCGCAACTTCACCGGGCTGGCCGGCGTGGCGGTGACCAGCGTCGAGGATGGCTGGACCGCGAGCAACGCGACGGCGAGCCGCCCCTTGCCGCAGCAGAGCGTGAGCAAGCTCTGGGTGGCGATGGCGGTGCTCGACGCGGTCGATCGCGGGCTCGTCCGGCTCGACGATCCGCTGACGATCACCCGTTCGGACTTCACGCTGTTCCACCAGCCGATCGCCGCTCTTGTCAGGAACGACGCCGGCTACACCGCCACCGTCGGCGAAATCCTGCGCCGCGCGATGCAGATGAGCGACAACACCTGCAACGACAAACTGATGCGCCTCGTCGGCGGGCCGCAGGCGGTGCGCGACTTCCTCTACCGCAAGCAGCTCGGTTCGATCCGCTTCGGCCCCGGCGAGAAACTGCTCCAGGCGGGCACCGCGGGGCTGCAATGGCGGCCCGAATATTCGATGGGCAATGCATTCGCGGTGGCGCGGTCGAAGCTTTCGCCGGCCGTGCGGCGCGCGGCGTTCCAGGCCTATGTCAACGATCCGCCCGACGGCGCGGCGGCGGCGTCGATCGCCGATGCGCTGGCCCGGCTGCACCGCGGCGAACTGCTCTCGCCGAACTCGACCAGCTGGCTGCTCGCCACCATGGCCGGCGCGAAGACCGGCAAGGCGCGGGTGCGCGGCGCGGTCCCGCCGGGCTGGCTCTATGGCCACAAGACCGGCACCGGGCAGGATCTCGGCGGGCGCACCGCGGGCTTCAACGATGTCGGCATCCTCACCGCCCCCGACGGGCGCTCCTACGCCGTCGCGGTGATGATCGGCGACACATCACGCCCGATCCGCGAGCGCCAGTTGCTGATGCAGGCCGTGGCGAGCGCGATCGTCGCGCATCACCGGCCGTCGGGTTCGGGGATTCTGCCGGGCGGCTATTCGTCGCGCTGAGCGAGGCGCGCATGCTTCCACGTGAGTTCGAGCGCAAGTAGCGGAGCGCGCGCCACTGTGCGCCCGGCTAAACGCCCGTCATGACCCAAATTGTCGACTGGTGCTCCGCCGCCGAGGCGCTCGATACCAACGGCTGGGCAGCACGGCCCAGC
>JASLBO010000105.1 GCA_030146605.1 Sphingomonas sp.
CAAGGTCGGATCGACAACCGGGATGCCGCGGCGATGGCGCCGCTGCGTGCCGCGCTGGTCGAGCGGCTGCAGGCGTCGGGTTTCACGCGCGTCGAAAGCGAGGCCGGGCTGGCGATGATCGATACCGAAGAAGTGGCCCGGGCGCCCCGCCTGCGCTCCGCTTCCGACTTGCGCGCGTTGCGGGTGCCGGTGCTGGCGGTGTTCGGCACGCTCGATCCGCTGGTTGTCGCATCGCAGGAGGCGCCCGCCGCGCGCACCGCGCTTGCCGGCAATCCGCGCAGCCAGGTGGTGGTGTTCGACGGGCTGAGCCACTGGTTTCAGGAAGGTGCCACGACCGGGACCGTGGAAGAGAGTGCCGCGCTGGGTCCGAACCTCGGCTCGCCCCGGCTCGTCTCGTTGATCGGCGACTGGCTGCGGGAGGCCCTCGCCCAGCCACAGCTTGCGACTGCCCCATAAGTCGCGCGTAATTCGACGTTCGAATAGAGCACTCCGCGCAGATGATTGGTTCGGCCGATGCCGCCGGTGAAAAGCTTTCCGCTGTTGATCTGCAGCATTGTCGGCCAGCTCACTTCTTGCATCGGGAGGCCCATGTGGCCGATCTCTACCGTAACGCCGCGATCCGTCGCTGCAGCCCCATTGCTGTTCCCACCTGCGCTCGCACCAACTTGGCTACGATAGCGATTACCGCATCCCGCGCTCTAGGCTGCGCGAGAAGATCGGGGGCATGTCCCGTCAAAACGGTATCGATTGCTTCCGCGATATTGTTTCCGGTGGAGCCGCGGGAAAACCGCTCATTCTTCGCTCGTCCTCAAGCTGCTTCCCGGTCAGACGACAACGAGCAGTGGGACGTCACGGCCGAGGTTGAGAAGCGCCGATCTGCCTCCCCAACTCACTCTCACCCATGGCGACGTCTGGGCCGCCGAGAGGGCCGTCGCAGCGCGTGCCATCGCGCTCGGCAACGGCGATGCGGTCCGAATGGGGCAGCTTCTCGGTCCAATGCTGCAGTTCCACCCGTCGGACCGCGAGGAAGCCCTCAAGGCATTGACTGGCACGCTGGCCTCTGCCGAGAAGCCAGACCGAGACGCTCTGTGGCAATTGGTCCAGGACCAAATCACTCGTCACAAGCGGTTCGCTTCGGCCAACTGGGCGCAGGACGCGGTCGAGGTCGCCAAGCTCGAAGCCATTGCCGATGCGCATTCGCCAGACGACCCCGTGCTGCTTGCTGCTGAGCTCTTTGGTTTCTGGACCGACGAAGACGAACAGGACGCGGTCCAGCGAAAGCAAGTGGATGCCATCACGGCCCTCGCCAGGGATCACGGCCCGGACGCGGTGCGATCACTGATGCATCTTTCGAAGCAGTCGCATCTCGTGCAGAGCGCCATAGACGCTGCCGGCCTGGGCGGCCCTTTCCTTGAGGCCTTGCTGCGCGGAGAGATCGAAGAGCAGCCGGACTCCTGGCAGGCCGGCGGCTACTTCTCCATGCTCCGCCGCGCGGTCGGCGAAGATGAGGCGCTCAAGGTCGCAGCCGACCTGCTTTCATCGAACACGCCCGCCAACATCGCGAGGCTGCTGCGCGCCTGGCCCACCGAGCGCTCGACGTGGGACGCCGCCTCGACTCTCGGCGCCGACGTGCTGGAACACTACTGGAAGGACTTCAGCTCGCACTACATCAATGGCGACAAGGACACCCTGCTCGCCGTGATCACGGAGCTGATGCGGCGAGGCCGCTCCCTCGTCGCGCTCGAGTCCGGTCTGAACCGGCTCGACGAGGTTCCCACGGAACTGGTTTTCGGCATGCTCGACGCCATCGTAGGCGAGCTGAACGCCGGACAGAAGCCGCGTATCAGCGGGCTCCTGGATTATGAGCTCGAGGAGACGTTCAAAGCACTAGACAAGCGCGACCTGCCGGACGTGGAGATCGCGAAACGCGAATATGCCCTGCTGCCGCTCCTCGAGCGGGAGAAGCGGCCGCTCAAGATCCACAGCCTGCTAGCGAGCGACCCGGAGATGTTCCATCAGGTGCTGCGCGACATCTACCGGGCCGAGAACGCGCCCGAGACCAGCGACGCGCAATCGGATGAGGAGCGCGCACGTTGGAGGCAGGCCTACAAGCTCCTTTCACACTTCTCGACCGTTCCCGGATTCACCGGACCGACGCACGAGCAGAAGCCGCTCATCGACTGGGTCGACGCCGTGCGAGCGCTGGGCGTCGCCTACGACCGAAAGGACGTCACGGAGATAGTCGTCGGCAACGTCCTCGCCCATGCGCCAGCAGACGACATCGACAACATCTGGCCGCACCGGTTCGTCCGTGACCTGCTCGAGAAGTCTCCCGGCAAGATGCCGCGCGGCATCATGACGGAGCGCGTTAACATGCGCGGCGTCACCACGCGTGGAGTGCTCGACGGCGGAGATCAGGAGCGCGACCTGTCGGCTGGTCTTCGGAAGGACGCGGAAGCAATAGAGCGGTGGCCGAACACGGCGGCCATGCTTCGAGCGATGGCTGACCGGTGGGACGTCTACGCCGCACATGAGGACACGGATGCAAGGCAGCGACGGCTGCGCAGCTGAGCTTCGATTCAACGAAGCGCGAACAAGCGAAACCTTCAAGAGGCGACGGACACATGGCCGAGACCGGGCCAACCCTCGACCTCAAGCCGGGAGTGAGCGTCGCCGGAGCCCCACGTGGAGCAGCGGCATGATCGGCGACGTCGACCCGCTCGTTCCGGCGCCCGAGCGAACGCTCGACGGCAGCTTGTAAGATCATACCGGGCCAAGCGGAATGGCTGAATCTAGGACGCGAAACTGCCGTCACCGCTAGCGAGATGGGGCTGTCCCGACCGTCATAGCACAAACGAAAGGTTTGCCCTTGCGTGCGACGCGTTCGCGGCAGTTCGTCAACGCGTCCGCATTTTGGCCGGCGATCCTGACTGCATCGACCATTTGATTCCACCGCGGGAGGTTCGAGACCTGGAGTAATCGCTCCCCGGCGCTCCAGCCATCTCGTTGCAAGATGCGCGCGGCCCTGGCCTCCGGCCAATGCCAGCTCTCCGGCACAGCTTGCGCGATCCGAGTGGGCAGAACCGTTCCGAAGACAAACCCGACCGTCAGCGCGAGCGCTGCGGCGCCCGCAATCCACAGCTTTTGCGTCTCGGCCGTGCGCGCCGATGCAGCGATGCTATTCAATGACCGCGTCGCGTTGCCGAGGTGCTGATGGGCACTGCTCCACGCTTGATGGTCGGCCACGCGACCTTGCTCACCCGCAGCCCTGATCTGAGACCCGATCTTTTCGGGCGTGAGCTGCATCGCCGGACGCTCGTTCAACGTCAGGATTGCGTCTTTCATTTTCTCCAGCCGCTCGTGGATCGTGGCGAGATCCGGTCCATAGTCGCGCGCATGCAGCTCCTGCTGGCGTGCCGCAAACCCCTCCACCGCCGCCGTCAGCCCGGCAAGCTTGCGGCTCATGGCCGTAAATGCCACCTCCGGATCGTCGATCCGTTCCCCAAGCTCGAAAGTGGTCTCAGCGCTCATAGTCCGATCCCAAGGTTGCGCCCTCGATCAATCGAGAACGTTAATTGCTGGATTACCGATCGCGTGCGGGCCTGATCTCCGATCGCCGAGCCAATGCCGCCGTCCCGGCTGCCCGGCGACCATTCGGGAGACCATTGGCGGCCGAGTAGCTGGCTGCCCCGGTTGCTGAGGGCGGCGCCCAGGGCAGGGTCTTTTTCCAGCGCCTTCGCCATCGCCCTCATGCGACCCTCGACCGCGCCGCGTGTTCCCTCGTTCTGCCAACCCTCGAGCTTGTCGCGCTGGCTCCTGAGCTGCTGCCATGCCCGCACGAACCGGTCGGCACGCAGCTCGGGATTGGTGCGCAGCTCGGACTCCAGCTGCATCTGGCGAATGGCGCCAGCGGTTCGTCCATTGGCAGCCTCGCTGACCAACCCCGGCTCGCGCGCGAACGCCACGTCGAGATCCCGGGAGCCGTCCTTCTGCACCCCGTCCAAGGCCTGCCCTGCCTGCGCTCGGGCCGCCTTCTGATACTCCAGCGCGGGGAGACCCTGTCCGGTCATGCGACCGATGTCCTGCATAGCGCGGGCATAGCGCTGGACTGCTGCAGCAAGCCCGCCGCCCCGCTCCACCGGCTGCGCCCCGGCGGCTGTCGGCAGCCTGAGCCCGTCAAACCTGCCGCGCTTCTGCTCCACATCGGCAGCAGGCACGCGCAGACGCAGTCCTTCGAACCTGCCCCGCCGCCGCTCCGGCTCCGGCGCGGTATGGCTGCGGTCGACCAGCTGCTCCCGCGCGAGCGCATCAAGGATCGCTGACCGGTCGAAGCCCCGCCGTTCGGCAAAGCGGGTCGTGCTCTGCTCGTAATCAAGCGCGTTGTCCTTCGGCCGGTCGCGCGACAGCGTACGGGCGAGCCGGTCGCCATCGGCGAAGTCATCGCGGCCATAGTGAAGATGGACAGCGTCGCGGTGGCGGGACAGCGCCACATAAGCCGCATGCCGATCGAGCCCGGGCGTGGCCAGCACATGGGCGCGATCGAAGGTGACGCCCTGCGCCTTGTGGATTGTGGCGGCGTAGCCATGCGTGACGTCCGCATAGTCCTTGAGGTCGAAGGCAATGTGCCGGCCATCGTCGAGCCGCACTGCCATGCGGCTGTGATCGACCTGTTCGACGGTGCCAAGGGAGCCATTCTTCACGCCCATTTCGCGTTCGTTGCGAAGGAACATGATGCGGTCATCGGCGGCAAACAAGCGCTGGCCGCGTGTCGTTTTCACAGCAATATCAGGAGCTAACGTCCCGTGCCGTTTCATCCGGTCCCGGGCCAGCCCATTCAGTTCGTCGCATTCTTCGCGAGTATGCGTCAGGATGATCGAAGAGCGCGCCGGATCGCTGATGCGGTCGCTGTCCCAGCGGTCGATCAGCGCCACCCGTGCAGCCGCGCGGGTCTCCGACTCGACCACCATTCCCGCATTGCGATAAGCATCCAGCGCTTCGGCCGTACGGCCGGTGGCGAGCTGGCGCGTGGCGTCGCGCTGCCAGTCCTCGCGCTGGCGGCGAATATCGGTGATCTCGACACTGCCATACCGCTCGGCAATCGAGCGGAACGCGGCGCCCGCCTCGATCGCCTGGAGCTGCTCGGGATCGCCGACGAGCACGATCTTGGCGCCGCGCTTCTCCGCTTCTGCAATCACGCGCTCCATCTGCCGTGAGCCAATCATGCCCGCCTCGTCGATCACCAGCACGTGATTGGCTGTCAGCTGCTCGCGGCCTTGTGCCCACTGGTGCTCAAGGCTCGCGATCGTGCGCGAGGCAATGCCCGAGCCGCTCTCCAGATTCTCTGCGGCGATGCCAGAGAGCGCGAGGCCCTGCACCCGATAGCCGGCGCTCTCCCATGCCTCACGCGCTACGCCGAGCATCGCCGACTTTCCGGTGCCGGCATAGCCGATCACGACCCCGAGATCCCTGGCGCAAGTCACATGCTCGAACGCTGACCGCTGCTCGGCGGAAAGCACCAGACCGCGCCGTTCGGCATTGGCGACCGCGCGTTCCCGATCCCGCTCTGTGACGCGATGCCGTTCCCGCTCCGCGAGG
>JASLBO010000125.1 GCA_030146605.1 Sphingomonas sp.
TCTCCACCCCACCCGATCCCCCGCGGCAATGCCGGCAGCGCGGCGCACCTCGGCCTTGACGGGCAGCACATAGCCGCCGCTTTCGCTGTGCGGAAAGACCGAGGAAGTGAACGGCACGCCGTTGACCCGCGCCTCGACGCGGACCGATCCGAAGCCCCGCCCGCCGCCCATCGCGCGCAGCTCGAAGGCGCGTGCGCGGATCGCATCCGCCGGCGCACCGCCGACCGTCACGAAATGCCAGCTGCCCCTGGCCGGGGGGCGGGGTGTCCAGCGCCAGAGCTCGGTGGCGAAGGTCAGCGGGGGATCGTCGGGCAACGCCATCGGGCGCATCCCTGGCGCTGTCCGGCCGCGGCGTAAAGCGGGTCCTGAATCAGCACCGCGCGAGGCGGTGGGCGATCTGCCGTATCCGCAGCCCGCTGACCGGGTCGCGCCAGTCGGGCGCGACGGCCAATAAAGGCCGCAGCACGAAATCGCGCTCGCGAAAGCGCGTATGCGGAACGGTGAGGTTGCGCTCGCCCCAAACGCCTTCGGACCACAGGATGATGTCGAGGTCGATCACCCGCGCGCCCCAATTGCGCCCGCGCCGGCGGCCGAAGCCGCGTTCGATCGCCTTGAGCCGGTCGAGCAGCACCGGCGGAGACTCGCCGCTTTCGACCAGCGCGACGGCATTGGCGAAGCGGCGTTTCGAAGGGCCGAGCGGCGGCGTGCGCAGCACCGGCGAGACCGCGACCAGCTTCCCCAGCGCGGCGAGCGCCGCTGCGATTTCGGCCTCGGGGCTGCCGTGGCGGCCCCGACGGTTGGAGCCCAGAGCGATCGCATACACAGGTGTCGGCATGCGGCGGGCCTGACGCGGCGCACACGGAATGCCATCCGCGAAACTTGCGGAGCCGAGCCTCAAATGTCCTGCACCAGCCGCCCGTAAAGCTCGGGACGCCGGTCGCGGAAGAAGCCGAACGCCGCGCGGTGGCGCTTGACCCGGTCGAGGTCGAGCTTCGCCGTGATCACCCCGGTCTCCTCGCGGCCGAGCTCGGCGAGAATGTCGCCGCGCTCGTCGGTGATGAAGCTCGTGCCGTAAAAGGTCTGGCCGTGCTCCGTGCCGACGCGATTGGCGGCCACTACGGGGACGACATTGGACACCGCATGGCCGACCATCGCCCGCCGCCACAGCCGCGCGGTATCGAGGCTGTCGTCATGCGGCTCGGATCCGATCGCCGTAGGGTAGAACAGGACCTCGGCGCCCATCAGCATCATCGCGCGCGCAGTCTCGGGATACCATTGGTCCCAGCACACCCCCACGCCGATCTTCGCGCCGGGTCCGTTCCACACCTTGAACCCGGTATTGCCGGGGCGGAAATAGAATTTCTCCTCATAGCCGGGGCCGTCGGGAATGTGGCTCTTGCGATAGACGCCTTCGATCCGCCCGTCCGGGCCGATCATCGCGAGGCTGTTATAGTGATGCGGCCCGTCGGCTTCGAAGAAGCTGGTCGGGATGTGGATGCCAAGGTCGGCGGCGAGATGCTGCATCGCCAGCACTGCCTTGTGCTCGTTCGCGGGCCTGGCATTGGAAAACAGCGCCTCGTCTTCGACCCGGCAGAAATATTCGCCCTCGAACAATTCGGGCGGCAGCACGACCTGCGCGCCCTTGCCCGCGGCCTCGCGGACCAGTTCGGAGACTGCCTTGATGTTGGCATCGATATCGTTGGTGAAGGCGAGCTGGAGCGCCGCGACGGTGATCTCGGTCATTGGATTCCTCAGAGCCGCGGAAGCTGCTGGCTGATGCAGTGAAAGCTGCCGCCGCCGGTCAAGATATGATCGGCGCGCTGGCCGACAACCTGTCGCCCGGGGAAAAGCGCCTCGAGCGCGGCGATCGCCGCCGCGTCATTCTCCTGGCCATAGACCGGCACGACCACCGCGGCATTGCCGATATAGAAGTTCATATAGCTTGCGGGGATGATCTCCTCCTCGGGGCTCAGCACCCGGCCGGGGGAGGGAAAGCGGACCACTTCGACGCCGAAGGCTTCGGCGCGCTGCGTCGCGTCCTGATAGACGCGCCAATTGGGATCGTTGTCGGTGGCCTCGGGGATCAGCAGCCGGTTCTCGCCGACGAAACGCGCGAGATTGTCGACATGGCCGTCGGTATGGTCGTTGAGCAAGCCGTTCCCGAGCCACAGCACCCGGTGATAGCCGAGACTGGTCTCGAGCAGTGCCTCCATATCGGCCTTGCCCAGATTGGGATTGCGATTGGGGTTGAGCAGGCATTGCTCGGTGGTGACGCACAGCCCGGTGCCGTCGCCGTCGATCGCGCCGCCCTCGAGGATCCATTGATGCTCCTCGACCGCGAGCTTGCGGCCCCGCGCCAGCCGCGCCCCGACATCCGAATCGCCTTCGAGATCGTATTTCCCGCCCCAGCCGTTGAAGCGGAAGTCGTGCGCCCGGCCCGCCCCGTCGAGGATCGGTCCGGTGTCGCGCAGCCAGATGTCGCCAAACGGCTCGACCACCACCCGCGCCGAGTCGCCCGCGGCAAGCTCCGCTGCAGTCGCCGCCTCGGCATCGGCGGCGACCAGGATCACCGTCTCGCCGCGCCCCCCTGCGTGCACTGCCCGGGCAAAGGCGGCCACCTCCTCCCGCGCCGGTTCGAGGTCTTCGAGCCACAGCTCGGGATGGCTCGGAAAGCCGATCCACACGGCGTCGTGGCGGGCCCATTCGGGAGGAGGCGGCAGAATCATGGGCGCGCTCTTACTTCCCCGCGCGGCTCTTGTCTCGGATCGCGCGGAATTCGGCATTGGGATACCAATTGGGCCAGTTCGATCCCTCGGCGAGCTGGCGGCCGAGCCCGTAGAAGATGTTCAGATCCTCGATCGCGCCGTCCCAGTTCCAGCTCGGGTCATATTGGTCCTGCGGCTTGTGATAGCGGTTGGCGGTATAATCGTCCGAGGCCTTCTTGCCCGCTTCCTTGCCGCCGACGCGCAGATCCTCGCCGCTCTCGCCGTACAGCATCGGCACGCCGAGCTTGGCCATGCTGAAATGGTCGGAACGATAATAATAGCCGCGCTCGGGGGTCGGCTCGGGGACGATCACGCGGTCCTGCGCCGCAACGAAGGGCTTCACCAGATCTTCGAGCTCGGACTTGCCGACTCCGATCAGCACGAAGTCCCTGGCGCGGCCGACATTGTTGACGCCGTCCATATTGACCCCGCCCACCGTTCTGGCGAGCGGGTAGACCGGGTTCTCGGCATAGAATTTGGAGCCGAGCAGCCCCGATTCCTCGGCGGTGACCGCGAGGAAGACGAGGCTGCGCTTCGCCGGCCCCGCCTTCACATGCGCTTCGGCGAGCGCGACGAGCGCGGCGGTGCCCGAAGCATTGTCGAGCGCGCCGTTGCAGATGTCGTCGCCGTTCACGGCGTCGCAGCGGCCGAGATGGTCCCAATGCGCCGAATAGAGCACGACTTCGTCGGGGCGTTCGCTGCCGGGCAGGATGCCGATGACGTTCTTCGATGCCTGCCGCCGGATCGTGTTGTCGAACGAGACGTTCGCCTTCACGCCCAGCGGGACGGCCTTGAAGCCCTTGCGCTTCGCCGCCTCGAGCAATGCGGCGTAATCCTTGCCTGCGCTCGCGAACAGCGCCCTGGCGCCCTCCTGCTGGATCCAGCCGATCGCCTTCGACTGGTCCATATGGTCGCCCGGCGTGTCCTGCTCGAGCTGGGGTCCGGTCCATGACGATTGCACCACGCCCCAGCCATAAGCGGCGGGCTCGGTGTCGTGGATGATGATCGCCGCCGCGGCGCCCTGGCGCGCGGCTTCCTCATATTTGTAGGTCCAGCGGCCATAATAGGTCATCGCCCGGCCGCCGAATTCGCCCTGAAGGCCTGGCGTCTGCCAGTCGGGATCGTTGATCAGGATGACTACCGTCTTCCCCTTCACGTCGACCCCGGCATAGTCGTTCCAGCCGCGCTCGGGGGCGTTGATGCCATATCCGACGAACACGACGTCGCTGTCCTTCACCTGCGTCTTCGGCGTGACCTGATAGGTCGCGATCACCATGTCCTTGCGATAGTCGAGGCTGACCGGCGCCTTGCCTCCGGTGAACGTCAGCGCAGAGACATTATTCCCGCTGATCTCGACCAGCGGCACGTCCTGGAACCAGCTGCCCTTGTTCCCCGGCTTGAGCCCCGCTTTCTGGAGGCGCTCGACCAGATAGGTCATCGTCTTCTCCTCGCCCGCGGTCGCCGGGGCGCGGCCCTCGAATTCGTCGGACGAGAGCCGTTCGGTGACCTGCTTGAGCGTGTCGATCGACAGCGGCGGCGCGGTCTGCGCGAGCGCGGCCGTGCTCGTGAGGAGGAGGGCGGCAGAAACGAGGAGACGCATGTAAACTCCTTCGGAGGCGGGATGCCGGCAAGTGTGACAGCGCCATCCCGGCGCCGCAAGCGCGGTCGCGCAAAGTCGGCGGGTCCGACAGCGACAGCAGTATCCCGGCTGACGGCGCCTCGACGCAGGACAGCAACGCCGGTCGCCACCAACGGCCCAATGGTGCGTCCGCCAGGGCCGGCCGGCAACAGGATTTCGGCAGCACCGCGGAGGGTGCGACAAACGTGACTATTGATCACCCAAATCAACCTCGCCTCGCCATCTTTCCGGGTAAGAACATCGACTTGACGCGAAGTTTCAGAGTTCCGGCGGCGTTAATGCATAATAGGACTTGCCCAAGTTCGTTACGCGAGTAGATTGCGAAACAACCGGGGGGGAATCAGGCATGGCTGAGCCGTTTTTGTCGGAGCTGAGGCTTTTGTCCTTTGTCTTCGCGCCCAAAGGCTGGGCATTGTGCAATGGCCAGTTGTTGCCGATCAACCAGAATCAGGCGCTCTTCTCGCTGCTGGGCACGACCTATGGCGGCGATGGTCGCGTAAATTTCGCGCTTCCCGATCTGCGCGGCCGCGTTCCGATGCATGTCGGTAACGGCCATGTCCTGGGCGAGCGGGGCGGCGAGCAGGCGCATACCCTGTCGATTGCGGAACTGCCGACGCACCAGCATGTGCTGCAGGCGACGGAGACCCCGGCCAACACCAACATTCCCTCCGCCAGCCTGTTTCTCGGATCTTCGGCGCCGAATGATCTCTACACCGGCCCGCTGGCGCTCGGCGCGATGGCCGCCAGTTCGGTGGGCTCTGTCGGCGGAAGCCAGGCGCATCAGAACATGCAGCCATTCCTGACGCTGTCCTGGTGCATCGCGCTCCAGGGCATCTTCCCCTCGCCAAACTGAGGAAACCAGCCGATGGCGCAACCTTATGTCGGTGAAATCCGGATGTTCGCGGGCAATTTCGCGCCCGCCGGTTGGATGTTCTGCGAAGGCCAGCTTCTGCCGATTTCGGAGAACGAGACGCTCTACCAGCTGATCGGCACCAGCTTCGGCGGCGACGGTGAGTCGACTTTCGGCTTGCCCGATCTGCGCGGCCGGGTTCCGGTGCATCAGGGCAACGGCTTCATCCTCGCCGAGACCGGGGGTTCCGAACAGGTCACGCTTACGGTGGCGCAGATGCCTGGTCACTCGCATGCGCTGCTCGCATCGGGCAACACAGCGACTGCGAAGGAAGCGACGAACAACGTGATCGGCAAGTCCACCGGGTTCGACGCCTTCATCAATTCCCAGCCGACCGATCCGATCGGCGCTTCGATAACGCCGCTCGGCGGAAACCAGCCGCACGAGAACATGCAGCCCTATCTCTGCGTCGACTTCATCATCTCGCTGTTCGGGATCTTCCCGAGCCCAACCTGAGGAGCCGCCTCGTGGCTGATCCGTTCGTCGCCGAAATCCGGGTCTTTCCGTTCAATTTCGCGCCCAAGGGATGGGCGTGGTGCGACGGGCAATTATTGCCCTTGTCGCAGAACACGGCGCTGTTCTCGTTGCTGGGCACCACTTATGGCGGCAACGGCAAGAGCAATTTCGCGCTGCCCGACCTGCAAGGTTCGGTCCCGTTCCACCCCGGGCAGGGTCCGGGGCTGGGGCTCTACGATCTCGGGCAGATCGGCGGCACGGAAACCGTGACGCTGCTCGAAACCGAGATGCCGGCGCATGCGCACCCGCTCCAGGTGGCGGCGGGCGACGAAGCTGAGACGAATGTGGCGACGGGAGACGCCCTGACGCGCTCCAAGGGCGGCAACATCTACTCGCCGAACACGACATTGAAAGCGCTATCCCCTCAGGCCCTCGCCCCCGCCGGCGGAAGTCAGCCGCACAACAACATGATGCCGTATCTCACCTTCTATTTCTGCATCGCACTGCAAGGCGTGTTTCCGCCGCGGAGCTAGCGCGCGCGTGCCTTTGCCACTCACCGAGGCCGCAACTCTCGGCGTTGCGTTGCGGCCGATGGGCGACGCCGACCTCGCCTTTACTGCGGCGCTCTATGCCTCGACACGCGCCGAGGAGCTGGCGCCGATTCCTTGGCCTGCCGAGGCCAAGCAGGCCTTCCTGCTTCAGCAGCACGCCGCCCAGCACGCGCATTACCGGCAGCACTATCGCGGCATGGAAGCGATGATCGTCGAACGCGACGGCGTCGCCATCGGGCGGCTGTACCTGTACGAGATGCCGACGGAAACTCGCATCGTCGACATATCGCTGACACCGGAGGCGCGGCGCCAAGGGATCGGCGCAGCGTTGTTGCGCGACTTGTTCGCGCAGGTTGCGCCGCGTGGAAAGAGCGTCACGATCCATGTCGAGAAGAACAACCCCGCACGCACGCTATATGCACGGCTCGGCTTCACGATCCTCGACGGTGATCGCGGCGCCTATGACCTGTGGGAGTGGCGGCCCCCGGGCTAGTAGAACACCGCCTCGTAGCGGACGCCCGCGGCGTCGCGGCCCACCGGCACGATGAAGATGTCCTGCGTCGCTTCCCCGCTGGTGAGGCTATAGGTCGCCTGCGGCAGGACCGGTTCGCCTGGGCCAACGAACTCCAGCCGGAACGAACCGCCTTCGCGGCCCGAGTCAGACAATGATTGCGCCTTGTCGAGCGCAAGGGGGCAGGCTTGGTCACAGGCGGAGACAGTATAGATGGTACCGACTGAAAAATCGGAAAGGCGCAGTGCATTCATGAGAAGCGCACCGGAACCGATGAAACCAGAAGCAGAGCGATGTGCATGCCGGGATCCTGCGAAGAGGTGAATCGCGTGACTGTGGCAGTCCGATTTCCACCTCGCAAGCCATGCCTTGCAACGCGGTCGTTTCGCTCTAGGCTGCGATCCCGAAGCTATTCGGGGGGGAACCGTGATCAGAAATCTTGCGGCATTGGGCTTGCCGCTGTGCCTCGCCGCGCCGGCGGCCGCCCAGACGGCCTCAGCCTCGCAGTTCGGGGCGCGCGAAGCCGTACAGCAGATCAGTCTCTCGCCCGACGGCAATCACCTCGCGGTCATACAGCCGGACGGCGGGCGCGGCGCGGTTCTCATGGTTGCCGATCTGGTGAAGGGCGGCGCGATGAAGGGGGTCCTGCGCACGAGCGGGAAGCCGGACCGCCTGTCGCAATGCCATTGGGCCAGCAGCAGCCGGATCGTGTGCGATATCTTCATGATCCAGCAGCAAAGCGTGAAGATGGCGTTCACGCGCATGGTCTCGCTCAATCTGGACGGATCGGACCTGAAGGTGCTGACCGCGTCCAACACCCCGCGGTCGCTCGGGGTGGCGCAGTCCGGCGGCGAGATCATCGACTGGGGGCCCGAAGGGTCGAACGGCTCGCTGATGATGACGCGCCAGTTCATTCCCGAGGAGACGACCGGGACGCACCTCGCCAGCTCACGCGAGGGGCTTGGCGTCGAACTCATCGACGCCACCAGCTTGCGGCGGAAGACGATCGAGCAGCCCAAGATATCGGCGGTCGATTATATCAGCGACGGCCATGGTAACGTCCGGGTCATGGGGCTCCGCCCCGCACGGACATCCGGCTATTCCGGCGACACCATCAATTATTACTATCGGCTTTCGGGCGCGCGGGACTGGAAGGACCTCGGTGCGCTCGATGTCGGTGGGGGCGTTCCCAAAGGGTTCAATCCCTATGCTGTCGATCGCGCCGCGAACCTGATCTATGGTTTTGACCGCGTGGATGGACGGCGGGCATTGTTCAGCGTGGCGCTCGACGGTTCGCTGAAGCGATCGCTGGTGGTTTCGCACCCGCAGGTCGATATCGATCGTCTGATCCGGATCGGCCGACAGGAGCGCGTGGTGGGCGCCAGCTATGCCACCGACAAGCGGCAGGTCGAGTTCTTCGATCCCGAACTCCAGCGATTGCGCATCGCGCTGAGCAAGGCGCTTCCCGGCAAGCCGCTGGTCACCTTCGTCGACGCGAGCGCCGATGAGAGCAAGCTCCTGATGTTTGCCGGTAGCGACAATGATCCCGGCACCTATTATCTCTACGACAAGGCGAGCAGGAAGCTCGAGGAAGTGCTGACAAGCAGGCCTGAACTCGCCAAGGTGCCGCTTGCCAACGTCAAGCCCGTCGAGTTCCCCGCTGCCGACGGGACCCGCATTCCGGGATATCTGACGCTGCCCGCCGGGAGCGACGGCAAGAGCCTTCCCGCGATTGTGATGCCGCATGGCGGCCCGGGTTCGCGCGACGAATGGGGGTTCGACTGGCTCGCCCAGTTCTTCGCCGCGCGCGGCTTTGCGGTACTGCAGCCCAATTTTCGCGGCTCCAGCGGCTATGGCGACGCGTGGTTCAAGAAAAACGGCTTTCAGTCGTGGCGGACTGCGATCGGCGACGTCAATGACGGCGCACGCTGGCTGGTCGGCCAAGGAATCGCCCGCGCCGATCAACTCGCGGTTCTGGGTTGGTCCTATGGCGGCTATGCCGCGCTGCAATCGGCGGTGCTCGATCCGGATCTGTTCAAGGCGATCGTCGCGATCGCACCGGTGACCGATCTGGAGACGCTACGTGAGGAATCGCGCAGCTATGTCAATTTCCCCCAGGTCGATGCGTTCATCGGCCGCGGCGACCACGTGCGCGAAGGGTCTCCCGCGCGCAACGCGAAGCAGATCAAGGCGCCGGTACTGCTGTTCCACGGGGATCAGGATCTGAATGTCGGCGTCGGCGAGTCGCGGCTGATGGCGGGCAAGCTCCGCGAAGCCGGAGGCGCGGTCGACTTCGTCGAATTCGACGGGCTCGATCATTATCTCGACGACGGCACGGCGCGCACGACGATGCTCTCGCGCGCCGACCAGTTCTTGCGGGCTTCGCTCAAGCTCAAGCCCTGACACGAAAAAGGGCGGTCGCATGCGACCGCCCTCCTTTCTGTCGGACCGGATCCGATTTAGCGCGAGTAGAACTCGACGACCAGGTTCGGCTCCATGCGGACCGGATAGGGCACTTCGTCGAGCGTCGGGACGCGCATGAAAGTCACCTTTGCTGCGCCATCCGGGCTCACATATTCGGGAATTTCGCGCTCGGCGAGGCCCTGGGCTTCCATCACGACGCCACTTCGCTCGGCATCCCGATCGGCCTTGGAGTCATTCTTATCGGAATAGCCCTG
>JASLBO010000143.1 GCA_030146605.1 Sphingomonas sp.
GAGAAAAAGCCGGTGGGTACCGTGGTGTTCGCACAGGCCGAACGCGGCGCCGATCCCCAGCACATCGTCGCCGATGCGCGGCATTTCGAGAATAATGGCCGCGCCGGCGTGCGGCTTCAGGCGGCGCTTTGCGCGCTCGAACTGCTGATGCCCGACGCGCCCGCGGCCGCCGGCGATTCGCCGTAGAGCCGCGCCGCGCGCTCCTCGAACGCATTGATCATTTTCCGAAGCGCGCGATCGAACACCTGCCCGGCGAGCATCTCGAACACGCGGTTCTTGAACGCGAAATCGACGCAGAAATCGACGAGGCAGCCGCCCTTGCCGTCGCTGCGAAACTTCCAGTCATTGTTGAGGTGCTTGAGCGGCCCTTCGAGATAGTCGACCCGGATATGCTCCGGCCGCTGCTTCTCGACCCGTGACGTGAAGCTCTCGCGCAGCCCCTTGAACCCGACGATCAGGTCCGCGACCATCTGGGTATCGCTGTTCGTACGCACCCGCACCGCCGAAACCCACGGCAGGAACTCGCCATAGCGGCCGACATCGGCGACCAGATCGAACATCTGCTCGGGGCTGTAGGGTAGCGCGCGGGTCTCGGTGTGCTTGGGCATCAGGCGGTCGTCATCACCTTCGCCAGCTTTGCCGCCCGCGCGTCGCGCATCTTCGCGAAATCGTCCCCCGCATGATAGCTCGACCGGGTCAGCGGCGACGAGGCGACGAGCAGGAAGCCCTTGGCGCGGGCGATCGCGCCGTACGAGCCGAATGCCTGCGGGGTGACGAACTCGATGACCTTGGTATGGCGCGGGGTCGGCTGGAGATATTGGCCCATCGTCAGGAAATCGACATCGGCCGAGCGCATGTCGTCCATCACCTGGTGGACTTCCAGCCGCTCCTCGCCCAGTCCGAGCATGATCCCGGACTTGGTGAAGATCGACGGATCGAGCCGCTTGACCGTCTCCAGCAGCCGCAGCGAGGCATAATAACGCGCGCCGGGCCGGATCGTCGGATAGAGCCGCGGCACCGTCTCGAGATTGTGGTTGTAGACGTCGGGCCGCGCCGCGACGATCATCTCGACGGCCTGCTGATGCTTGTTGCGGAAATCCGGGGTCAGGATCTCGATCGTCGTGGTCGGGTTCGAGCGGCGGATCGCCTCGATCACCTTGACGAACTGCTTCGCGCCGCCATCAGGCAGATCGTCGCGGTCGACCGAAGTGACGACGATATGCTGAAGCCCCATCTGCGCCGCCGCATCGGCGACATTCTCGGGCTCCATCGGGTCCACTGCGCGCGGCATGCCGGTCTTGACGTTGCAGAAGGCGCAGGCCCGCGTGCAGGTGTCGCCGAGGATCATCACCGTCGCGTGCTTCTTCGACCAGCACTCGCCGATGTTCGGACAGGCGGCTTCCTCGCACACCGTGGTCAGGCTCTTCGAGCGCATCAGCGCGCGTGTCGCGGCGAAGCCCTCCGAAGTCGGTGCCTTGACCCGGATCCAGTCGGGCTTGCGTACACGTTCGGGGCGCGGCAGCGGGGACATCTCGTTCATGCAGGCCAGATAGCGATGCACGCGTGCAGGCACAACAACCGCGCTTGCATCGCTGGTTGCAGTTTTCGCTGCTCGTACCGGCTTCGCAACGGCGCGGCTTTCGCTATGGAGGCTGCATGACCGATTTCAGCGACCTGCTCACCGGCTATCGCCGCTTCCGCCAGACCGAATATCGCCGCCAGCGCGACCGCTGGGATGAATTGTCCGAGCGCCAAGCGCCGAAGGTGATGGTGATCGCCTGCTCGGATAGCCGGGTGGATCCGGCGCAGGTCTTCGATACCTCGCCCGGCGAAGTCTTCGTCGTGCGCAACATCGCCAACCTCGTGCCTCCGTTCGAGCTCGGCGGTGGGCGCCACGGCGTCTCGGCGGCGCTCGAATTCGCGGTGACCCAGCTCGAAGTGCCCGAAATCGTCGTGATGGGGCACGGCGCATGCGGCGGCGTCCATGCCGCGCTCACCCGCCGGTTCGAAGGCAAGCCGCCCGGCGCCGGCGGCTTTATCGCGCATTGGGTCGATATGCTCGACGAAGCGCGCGACCGGATCATCGCCGAACATGGCGAAGGCGAGGAAGCAATTCGCGCGCTCGAGCTCGAAACGGTCCGCGTCTCGATCGCGAACCTGCGCACGTTCCCTTGCATCCCCGAACGCGAGGCGGCGGGAACGCTCAAGATCCACGGCGCCTATTTCGCGATCCGCGACGGCGTGCTCCACGTGATGGACGAGGCAGGCGAGTTCGCGCCGGCTTGAACTGCATATCCCTCTCCCTGCAGGGAGGCGGCGTTATAGCCCCAGCGCCTTCTTTGCCGCTTTCGCCACTTCGGGGTCGAGCGGCGGCGGCTCCATCGGCACCTTTGCCTCCAGCGCATCCGCGATCGCGGTCAGCGCGGCGATCCGCGCCGCCTTCTTGTCGTTGCCATCGACGACGATCCAGGGCGCATGCCTTGTATCGGTGCGTTCGAACATCTCGGCCATGGCCTCGAGATAATCGGCCCGTTTCGCCCGGTTGCGATAGTCCTCCAGCCCGGTCTTCCAGCGTTTCCACGGATGTTCGAGCCGTTCGCGCAGCCTTTGGTCCTGAGTCGCCTGCGTGACGTGAACGAAGACCTTCACCAAGGTCGTGCCGCTCGCGACTTGCTGTGCCTCGAAATCGTTGATCTCGTCATAGCCGTGCTGCCATTCGGCTTTGCTGGCGAAGCCCTCGACGCGTTCGACGAGGACCCGGCCGTACCAGCTGCGGTCGAAGACCGCGATATTGTGCTGCGCGGGCAGCCGCCGCCAGAAGCGCCAGAGGAAATGATGCGCCAGTTCCTCTTCGGTCGGCGCCGAGATCGGCCAGACCTCGAAATAGCGCGGGTCCCATTCGGCGGTGAGCCGCTGGATGATTCCGCCCTTCCCCGCCGCGTCCCAGCCCTCGAACACGATGATCGCGCGGCGTTTGTGGACGATATGCGCGTAATGGATGCGGCTGAGCCGCTTCTGGAGCTTCTTCAGCGCCTCTTTATAGTCCCCGTCAAAAGGCTTGCCTGATTCATAGTCGCTGAGATCGATCGCCATCCCGCCTCCTTGTTCGTGAGCGAACGTACGGGCGATCAGCGCGATCCGGCAATCAGGCGCGTATCGACGCGATTGACCAGCGGCCTACCCGCCTCGGCGTCGGCAATGCTCGCCAGCGTGGTGCGCGCGATGGCTTCCAGCGCCTCCTCGGTGAGGAATGCCTGGTGCCCGGTGACGAGCACGTTGGGGAAAGTCAGCAGCCGCTGGAACAGGTCGTCCGAGACGATCTCGCTCGACAGATCCTCGAAGAACAGGTCCGCCTCCTGCTCATAGACGTCGAGCGCGACCGCGCCGATCTTGCGGCATTTGAGACCTTCGATCAGCGCAGCGGTTTCGATCAGCGCACCGCGGCTGGTGTTGACGATGATCAGCCCGTCGCGGGCGCGTGCGATCACCGCCGCGTCGATCAGGTGCCGCGTCTCGGGCGTCAGCGGGCAGTGCAAGGTGACGATCTCCGCGTCGGCCAGCAGCGTGGCTGGCTCGACATAGCGCACGCCGATTTGCTCGAGCGCCGCATCCGCGACAGGATCGCTGGCCAATACGTCGCACCCGAAGCCGAGCTTGAGCGCCCGTGCCACCAGCGCGCCGATCTTCCCGGTGCCGACCACCCCGACGGTGCGGCCATGGAGGTTGCGCCCGATCAGCCCGTCCAGCGCGAAATTGTTCTCGCGCACCCGCGCCCAGGCCTTGGGGATCTTGCGGTCGACCGCGAGCAGCAGCCCGATCGTGAACTCAGCGACGGCGTGCGGCGAATAAGCCGGCACGCGCACCACCGCGAGCCCCAGCCGTTCGGCGGCGGCGAGATCGACATTGTTGAACCCCGCGCAGCGCAGTGCGATCAGCTTCGTGCCGCCCGCCGCGAGCATTTCGAGCACAGCGGCGTCGACCGCGTCATTGACGAACACGCACACCGCCTCGCAGCCTTTGGCCAGCAAGGCGGTGATCAGGTCGAGCCGTGGTTCAAGAAACAGCAGATCGTGCCCGAAGGCAGTATTGGCTTCGCCAAGGAAGCGCCGGTCATAGGCCTTGGTATTGAACACCGCGACACGCATGATCGGCCCCTCCTCCTCAGCCGGCCGCGGGATCCACGATGCCGTCGGTGCCCTTCCTGGCGAGATCGGCGGCGACCTGCGGGGCGAGGCGGATGTTGAGCTCCTTGAGCTGCTTCTCGCTGACGAAGCTCGGCGCCTGCATCATCAGATCCTCGGCCTTCTGCGTCATCGGGAAGACGATCACTTCGCGGATATTCGGCTCGTCCGCCAGCAGCATCACGATTCGGTCGACGCCCGGCGCCGAGCCGCCATGCGGCGGCGCGCCGAACTTGAACGCGTTGATCATCCCCGCGAAATTCGTGTCGACATCGGCCTGCGTATAGCCGGCGATCTCGAACGCCTTGTACATAATCTCGGGGCGATGGTTCCGGATCGCGCCCGAGCTCAGCTCGACGCCGTTGCAGACGATGTCATATTGGAAAGCGAGGATGTCGAGCGGGTCCTTGCTCTCCAGCGCTTCCATCTCGCCCTGCGGCATGCTGAACGGGTTGTGGCTGAAGTCGATCTTGCCGGTGTCCTCGTCGGCCTCGAACATCGGGAAATCGACGATCCAGCAGAATTCGAAGCGCGTCTTGTCGATCAGCTCGAGCTGATCGCCGACGCGGGTCCGCGCGAGACCGGCGAGCTTGGCGGCCTGCGCTTCCTTGCCCGCCGCGAAGAAGATGCCGTCATTGGGGCCGAGGCCCATCGCGTCGGCAATCGCCTTCATGCCTTCCTGGCCGTGATTGTTGGCGATCGGGCCGCCGAACACGCCGTCCTTCTGGGTGGCATAGCCGAGGCCGGGGAAGCCCTCCGACTGCGCCCAGCTGTTCATCTCGTCGAAGAATTTGCGGCTCTTCTCATGGGTGTTGGGCGCGGCGACCGCGCGGACGACATCGCCCGCCTCGACCATCGAGGCGAAGCGGCCAAAGCCCGAGCCCTTGAAGTGATCGCCCACGTCGAACACGAGCAGCGGGTTGCGCAGATCGGGCTTGTCGTTGCCGTATTTGAGCATGGATTCGCGATAGGGGATGCGCTTGAACGGCAGCGGCGAGACGGTCCGCGCCTTGTTCTCCCAGTTGGCGAATTCCTCGAAAACACCGTGCAGCACCGGTTCGATGGCGGCGAACACATCGTCCTGCGTGACGAAGCTCATTTCGAAATCGAGCTGGTAGAATTCGCCGGGGCTACGGTCGGCACGGGCATCCTCGTCGCGGAAGCACGGCGCGATCTGGAAATAGCGGTCGAAGCCCGCGACCATCAGCAGCTGCTTGAACATCTGCGGCGCCTGCGGGAGCGCGTAGAATTTGCCGGGATGGACGCGGCTGGGGACGAGATAATCGCGCGCGCCCTCCGGCGACGAGGCAGTCAGGATCGGCGTCTGGAACTCGGTGAAGCCCTGCGCGATCATCCGCTGGCGCAGCGACGAGATGACGTTCGAGCGCAGCATGATGTTCTTGTGCAGCCGCTCGCGGCGCAGATCGAGGAAGCGATTGGTGAGGCGGATTTCCTCGGGATATTCGGCATCGCCGAACACCGGCAGCGGCAGGCGATCCGCCGCCGACTGGACCACGACTGCGCTCGGATAGATTTCGATCTCGCCGGTCGCCAGCTTGGGGTTCAGCGTCTCGGGCGAGCGCGCCGCCACCGTGCCGGTGAAGGTCAGCACCGATTCGGCGCCTACTCCGTCGACGATCGGGTAGAGATCGGACGAGGTTTCGACGACGATCTGGGTGATGCCGTAATGATCGCGAAGATCGACGAACAGCACATTTGCGTGCTCGCGCGTGCGGTGCACCCAACCCGAGAGGCGGACTTCCTCGCCGACATTGGCGGCGCGGAGCTGGGCGCAGGTGTGCGTGCGATAGGCGTGCATAATTCTCTTCTCTAGGATCGTCATCCCGGCGAAAGCCGGGATCTCAGGCCGCGTGCGATGCGCGCATGGCACGAGAACCCGGCTTTCGCCGGGATGACGGTGGAATGGCGTGCGCTTTCCCCTCCCACCCTCTTTTGTCAACCCGAAGACCAGTATATGGGCCCCCGATGCATATCCATGGCCTGATCGAGGATTCCGCCGCCCTCGCCAATCTCTGCGCGCGTTTCGCCACCAAGCCGTACATCTGCGTGGACACCGAGTTCATGCGCGAAAACAGCTATTGGCCCGAGCTCTGCCTCATCCAGATCGCCGACGACGAGGAGGCCGCGGCGGTCGATCCGATGGGCGGGATCGACATGACGCCGCTGCTCGAACTGATGACCAACAACGAGGACGTCCTCAAGGTCTTCCATGCCGGCGGGCAGGACATCGAGATCGTCTACAATCTCACGGGCAAGACGCCGCATCCGCTGTTCGACACCCAGGTTGCGGCGATGGCGCTCGGCCAGGGTGAGCAGATCGGCTATTCGAACCTGGTCGATACGTATCTCGGCATCACTGTCGACAAGGGCGCCCGCTTCACCGACTGGAGCCGTCGCCCGCTCGACAAGCGCCAGATCGACTATGCGATCTGCGACGTCACCTATCTCTCCGAAATCTTCCCGAAGATGCTCGAGAAGCTGCGCAAGACCGGCAGGGGCGCGTGGCTCGACCAGGAGATGGAGCGGCTCGCCGATCCCGAAAATTATCACAACGATCCCGATCAGGCATGGCAGCGCGTCCGGGTCTCCAGCCGCAAGCCCGAAGTGCTCGGCCGATTGAAGGCGCTCGCCCGCTGGCGCGAGATCGAGGCGCAGGGCAAGGATTTGCCGCGCGGGCGAATCATCAAGGACGAAACGCTCGCCGATCTCGCCGGCACGCCGCCGCGCAAGCAGGGCGATCTCGCCAAGATCCGCGGGCTTTCCCCGGCCTGGGGCGGCAACGACATCGGCGGACGGCTGATGGCGGCGCTGGAGAGCGCCACGCCGATGTCGGGGGACGAACTGCCCGCGCGCGACGACCGCAAGCCTGCCTTGGGCAAGGACGGCGCGCTCGTCGCCGACCTGCTCAAGCTGCTGCTCAAGATCCGCGCCAAGGAAATCAACGTCGCCGCCCGGCTGCTCGCGCGGTCGGACGATCTCGAAGCGCTGGCGGCGGGGGTCCGCAAGGATCTGTCGATCCTCGAGGGCTGGCGCTTCGAGCAATTCGGCCGCGACGCGCTCGAGCTCGTCGAAGGTCAGCTCGGGTTCACCGTCCGCAACGGTAAACTCAAGATGACCCGCACCGAGGAGCCGTCATGATCCGCCTTGCTTTTCCGCTAATCGCCCTCGCCATCGGTGCCTGCACCTATGAAGAGCGTCCGCAGGCCGAGACGCCGCCCGCCGCAGCCGGCAAGTGCGCCGCCGACGGGCTCGGCGGACTCACCGGCAAGACCCGCAGCGAAGCGGTCACGAAAGAGGCGCTCCGCCTCTCCGGCGCGAAGACCGTCCGCTGGATCGCACCCGGAATGGCAGTGACGATGGACTATCGCGAGGACCGGCTGAACCTCGATACCGACGGGCAGGGCAAGATCGTCCGCGCGCACTGCGGCTGAGCTCGGTGCTCTAGACTTCGAGTACCGGCTCGCGTCCGAACGCCGCCGCCAGCGCCTTGTGCCGCTTCTCGACCGCTTCGCCGTACAGCGCCTCGTCGCGATGCTCGAGGGTCAGCGCCAGCGTCGCGGCCTCCAATGCGAGGTGCGAGCGTCTGAGCGGCGCCGCGACTCCGCCGCTCAGCCGCTGGCCGAGCCGGATCGCGAGCCCCCAGCGCCGCGCATGCGCGAGCGACTCGCCGTCGGCCAGCCGCTCGAGCGGCTCGGGACAACCCAGCCCGCCGCCGAGCGCAGTGTAGAGCGCCTGGGCGAGCACCGCGCGCCCGGCCGCATCGATTGCCACCCAATTGCCGTGGAGCGCGATCTCCATGCCGCGCTCGGCGCGAAATTCCGGATTGGCGCGCCAGCCGACATCGGCGAGCAGGCACGCCGCATGGCGGAGCCGCGCGAGTTCGGGCGCATCGTCGAACAAGGGAGCGATCCACGCGTCGATGACGTCGCCATGTTCCGGAAAGCGGCCCGAGCGCTCGCCCTCGTCGCGCGCCGCCGCGATCAACGGATCTTCGCGTCGCTGCTCGGGGGTCAGCCGCTGATAGAGCAGCCCTTCGCGCAGGCCATAGGCCGAGACCACGCTGCCGCTGCTGCCGAGATGCCTGAGCACGCAGAGTAGCAGCGCCGTCGCGTCGGGGAGCGTCGGGATGCGCGCGCCGGAGATGTCCGGGATCGCCTTGAGCGCGAGCCTCGGCATTTCGGCGAGGACCTGCTGCAATTCGGCGACGCGATCGATCGCGATCGGATATTGATGCACCACCGGCAGCGGGTAGTCGGTCCGGTGCATGTCGAGCCGGGCCAGCGCACGCCACGATCCGCCGACCAGATAGAAGGGCAGCCCCTTGCCGCGCGCGGTCCAGCCCGCACCCGCGATCAACTCCGCGACCCGCCGGTCGAGCACGCCGCTGCCCTCCGCGCGAATCGCGCCGAGCCGCAGCACGCCGAGCGGGAACGACACGCGATCGGTGATCGTGCCGGCGACCACCCGAACCAGCTCGAGGCTGCCGCCGCCGAGATCGCCGACCACCCCGTCGGCGTCCGGAATCCCCGAAAGCACCCCCATGCCCGAAGCCGTCGCTTCTTCGACGCCCGACAGCAATTCGACGGTCAGCCCCAGTTTCTCGGCGGCGCGGATCAATTCGCCGCCGTTGGAGGCGTCGCGCACCGCCGCGGTGGCGACCGTCCGCAGTTCGGTGACGTGCATCTCGCGCGCGATCGCGGCGAAGCGCGACAGCGCCGAGCGCGCGCGTTTCAGCCCGTTCTTGTCGATCGCGCCGGTCTCGCTCAGCGATCTGCCGAGCCCGGCCATCACCTTTTCGTTGAACAATACCGCCGGCAGGCGCGCCGCGCCTTCATAGACGACGAGGCGCACCGAGTTCGAGCCGATGTCGATGATCGCGACACGCGCCTTGGCCGGAGCGGCCGCGCGTTGCTCCGGTTTGCGGAGTACGGTCGCCATGGCGTCAATGTTCCTTCTTGGCCGCGCGGCGCCGCTTGAGCGACAAGGTCGGCACCGGCTTGCGCTTCTCTAGCGCGGCACCCCGGCCCGATA
>JASLBO010000145.1 GCA_030146605.1 Sphingomonas sp.
GCCGTCACCTACCTGAACCGTTTCGAAGTGACGGAGGACGAAATTTCGCGCGTCGCGCGCGGGCCAGTTGCCGGCGGCTTGGCACGATTCGGCCCAGTCCGCCCCTTGCGTCAGCCCGCTGCCGTCGGTCCGGCGCTGGAGCGCGCCGCAGCTCAGCCGAAAGGCGGCCAATGCGCGCGCGGCGCCTTCCTGGGTGATCGGCAGCGCATCGAGGCCCGGCCCCGCGACGAGACCGGAGGCCGCAGCGGTGGTGGCAGTCGCGGGCGCCGCCGGGGCCGGCACCGCAGGCAACGGAGTCGCGGCGGTCGGCTGCCGCGCCGGCAGATGAACGGGGGTCTCGGGAAGGTCGCGCGGTCGCGGCGTTTCGCGCGGCGGCACCGCTGTAGCCGCGGGCGCTCGACCGACACCCGCCTCGGGCGGCACGATTCCGCCCGAACAGGCGCTCAACAGAGCCGCGGACGCGACTGCCCCCCACAGACGCATATTCGGTCCCTTATGCTTCGTCGGTTTCGACCAGCTTCCAATTGGGATCGTCGCTGCGCAAGTTGCGCGCGAAGGTCCAGATGTCGTGCGTCTCGACTGCGTCGGTGAGCGAGCCGGCGACGACATTGCCGTCCTGATCGCGGGTCACTGCGGCGATGTCGGCGTCGAAACGCACCGTGACTCGCGCCAGCTTGCCCTCGACCGCCGCGTCGGTGATCACTGCGCGCTCGATCACGACCAGACGGTTGTCGAGCACATGGCCTGCAGCCTTGCGGTCGGCGATCGCCTCGGCGAAGCCGCCGCGGACGTCGTCCTCGACCAGCCAGCCCAACGTCTCTTCGTCGCCCTTCCAGAAGGCCTCGAGGATCATCCGGTACGCCGCCTTGGAGCCTTCAACGAACTGCGCGACATCGAAGCTCGAATCGGCGGAGATGACGGCCCGCAGCCCGGTCTCGGCTCCAGCCTCGATCGGCCGGCCGGCGCCTTCGCGCACTTCGGGAGTGACGTCGATCGTCCGCGGCATCTGCGCCGGTGCGATCCGCTCCTCGGCGGGTTTTGGCAAAGCCTGCTCATGCCCGGTGCGCTTGCCGAGCACCGAGTAGAGCCTGAGTGCCAGAAAACCGGCGATCATCGCGAACAGGATAACGTAAAACACTGAGCCTCCGAGCCTCGTTACCGAGATACATAGGCCTTCGCGCCGCGGTATACAAACGCCCGCGAAAACGCCGCCCGATTGATGTCTCTTCGCGCCCCTGCTAGGCGCGCTGGCTGAACAAACGCGTCACGGACGTGAAACTTTCCGAGCAATAGAGGAATCTTCGATGGCAGAGAACGACACCATCGCCGAATTCGGCGAGCCCGCAGCCAATGGCGCCGACACCGCGCCGGTGGCGGGTGTGCTGTCGCAATATGTGAAGGACCTGTCGTTCGAGAATCCGAACGCGCCGCAGGTCTATCAGTCCCAGACGGCGCCGGCCATCGACGTCCAGTTCAACATCGGCTCGGGCCAGGTGGGCGAGGACGTCTACGAAGTCGTGCTCAAGATCGACGTCAAGGCGCAGGCCGAGGATCAGACCGCGTTCGTGGTCGACCTGTCCTATGCCGGGCTGTTCGCGATCCGCAACGTGCCGCAGGATCAGATGGAGCCCTTCCTGCTCGGCGAAGCGCCGCGCATCCTGTTCCCCTTCGCGCGCCGCGTGATCGCCGATGCGGTCCGCGACGGCGGCTTCCCGCCGCTGATGCTCGAGCCGATCGACTTCACCGGCATCTACCTGCAGCAGCGCGCCCAGGCCAGCGGCGAGATCCAGGGCGAGATCGCAGGCAACGCCTGACCGATTAGAGGGGGACAAGTCGTGACTCTCCAAATTCCTCCCCGAGCCTTTCTCGGGGAGGGGGACCAGCCGCAGGCTGGTGGAGGGGTCGCCGACGTCAGTCGGCGGACTGCGTCCGCCGCCCCTCCACCACGCTTCGCGTGGTCCCCCTGCCCCAGCAAGCTGGGGGAGGATTTTACATGAAACTCGCGCGCAGCCTCGGCTCGATCGGCGGCCTGACGCTGGCGAGCCGCGTCCTCGCGCTGGTCCGAGATTCGCTCCAGGCGACCTTTGTCGGCGCGAGCTTCGCGTCGGACGCGTTCCTCGTCGCATTCCGCCTTCCCAACATGTTCCGCGCCTTCTTCGCCGAAGGCGCGTTCGCCTCCGCCTTCATCCCGATGTTCAACCGCAAGGTCGGCGAGAGCGACGGGGAACTCGCCCCCGCCCTCGCCTTTGCCGAGCGCGCGCTGGCGGTGCTGTTCGTCTTCCTGGCCGTGATGACCGCAGTGATGCTCGCCGCCGCATGGCCGCTCACCTGGGGCCTGGCCGGCGGCTTTGCGAAGCAGCACCCGACGCACGACCAGTTCGCCTTCGCAGTTGAGTTATCGCGGATCACCATCCCCTATCTGATGCTGATCAGCCTCGCCTCCCTGCTGGGCGGCATCCTCAATTCGCTCGACAAGTTCTGGGTCAACGCCGCGGCGCCGATCCTGCTCAACATCGCCATGGTGACGGCTTTGCTGTTCTTCCACGGCGATCCCTATGAGACCGCACGTGCGCAGGCGATCGCGATCCCGATCGGCGGGTTGCTCCAGCTCGGCTGGCTGTGGTTCGCCTGCCGCCGGGCCGGCGTGTCGCTCAAGCTGCGCCGCCCCCGTCTCGACCCCGAGATCCGCCGGCTGATGAAGCTGATCCTCCCTGCCGCGCTCGGCGCGGGCGCGGTGCAGATAAACCTCGTCGTCTCAACTGCGCTCGCCGGCGCGTTGCTGGCCGAGGGGTCGATCTCGTACATCTATTATGCCGATCGGCTGAACCAGCTGCCGCTCGGGATGATCGGCATCGGGCTCGGCACGATCCTGCTCCCCACGATCTCGCGGCTGCTCGGTGCCGGGCGGGACGCCGAGGCGATGGAGACGCAGAACCGCGGCATCGAGCTCGCATTGTTCCTGACGCTCCCCGCAACAGTCGCCTTCATGGTCGCCGCCGAGCCGATCGTCCGCGGGCTGTTTCAGCACGGCCAGTTCAGTGCCGAGGATACGGTGCGAAGCGCCTGGGCGCTCTCGGGTTTCTCGATCGGCTTGCCTGCCTACGTCCTGATCAAGGTGCTCACGCCCGGCTTTTATGCCCGCGAGGACACGCGGACCCCGGTCCGCTTCGCAACGATCTCGGTCGGCGTGAACCTCGCCCTCAACCTCGCGCTGATCCCGCTGATCGGGCATGTCGGCCCACCGCTCGCGACGGCAATTGCGGCGATGGTTAACTTCGTCCTGCTCTACCGCGCGCTCGGCAAGCGCGGCCATTTCACCGCCGACGCCCAGCTCAAGCGCCGCCTCCCCCGCCTCGCGCTCGCCGCAATGCTGATGGGCGGCGCGCTGTTCGCTGGCGAGCAACTGCTCGATCCCTATCTCACCGGCAGCATCCTGATGCGCTTCGCGGCGCTGGCCCT
>JASLBO010000194.1 GCA_030146605.1 Sphingomonas sp.
GTGGTGCTTGCGCTGACAACGTGGCTGGGCTGGTGGTTCCTGACCTATCGCCTGACCGAGGACGAGTTCGTGATCGAGAGCGGCGTGCTGCATCGCAGCCGGCGCTCGATCCCGCTCGAACGCGTGCAGGACGTCTCGATCGAGCAGAAGCCGCTCGCGCGGTTGTTCGGGCTCGCATTGGTGCGGATCGAGACCGGCGGCGGCGACAAGGACGAGGCGACGCTCGACAGCGTCACGCTGGACGAGGCCCACCGGCTGCGGCTTGCCTTGCGCCGGGTTCCGGCTGCCGCGAGCGCGGACGCTCCCATCGCCGAAGATGCCGGGCGGCCGGTGTTCGCGATGCCGCTGCAGCGGGTGCTGCTCTATGGGCTGTTCAACTTCTCGCTGGTCTGGCTGGCCGCGATCTTCGTGGTGCTCCAGACGGCCGACGACGTGATCGACTTCGACTGGAAGGAGCTGGCCGGGATTGCCGGGCGCGAAGTGCGCAGTCACTTTACCGTGACGACCGCGCTGGCGGTACTCGCGCTCGCCGGGGCGCTGGGGGTGATTGCCGGGCTCGTGCGCACGCTGGCGAGGGAATATGGCTTCCGGCTCGACGAGCGCGAGGGTCGGTTCCGGCGCGTTCGCGGGCTGCTGACGCGCAGCGAGGTGGTCGTCGTCAAGGCACGCGTTCAGCTGGCGCTGGTGCACCGCCCGCCGATCAGCGGGCGTCTCGGCTGGGCGAGCCTCGCGTTCCAGACGCTGGGCGGCAGCGACGATCGGTCGGGACGGCAGGAGATGGCGCCCTTCGCCAACGAGGATGAGGTGGGGCGCGTGATCGCGGCGGCCGGATTGCCGGCGTTCGAAGCCGGTTCGCTGACGCCGGTGTCGCGCGGGCACGTCGTCCGCATGGCAGCGCGTCATGGCTTGCCGGTGCTGGTGGTCGTCGCGATTGCCGGCCTGATCCTGCCGCCGCTCTGGCTCGGCCTCGCTATGGTGCCGGTCCCCGTCGGGCTCGCATTGCTGCAGCGGCGGTATCATCGCTACGGGCTGCGCGAGACCAGCGCGCAGGTCACGCGCGGCGTGCTGTCGCAACGCGACTGGATCGTGCCTTATGATTCGGTGCAGACCGTTTCGGTGCGACGGACGTGGCTGCAGCGGCGGCTCGGGCTCGCGACGGTGGCGATCGACACGGCGGGGGCGAAAGGCTGGCACCGGCCTGACATCGCCGATGTCGCCGCGCCGGTCGCGGCCGAGCTGGCATGCGATCTCGCTGCGCGCTCCTGAGCTAGCCTCGATTCCACCTGAGCCGGGAGCGCCCCGCTTGTGACCTTGGACCCCTGCTTTCGCAGGGGAACGGAATCAGCCTAAAGGAGACTCACCCTAGTTTGCCGGCGTCGGGGTCGGCTTGGGCGGGGTCACGGTAAAGCTCACCGGCGGCCGCGCCGCGGCGGGAGCAGGTTCACTCTTGCGACGCACCCCGGTGAGCAGGGCAGGGCCTGTCGCAGCCCTGGCGTCCGGGCCGGGCGCTGGCGCGGCTGCGGGGCTTGGTACCGCGACCGGCGCGACCGGCGGCTGCACCCGCATGCACTGGATCGGGCTCGGCCGCTTGAACTGCTGGCAGTTCCACAGCGCCTTGGCATAGCCCTGCGCCTGATCGCGCAGATAGCTGAACGAGAGCGCGGCGGTCTGCGCGGGCGTGGCAGGGAGCCTGGCCGGCTTCTGCTTCGGGTCGGTCCACGCCATGAACTTGCAATAGAGCCGCTCGCCGCAGGTTTTGATCGCCAGTGCGGCGAACGCGTCGGGGTTCATCTTGCGATCGAGCGCCACGAGGAAGTGGTTGGCACCGAGACCGGTACCGGCGGCATCGGGGACCGCGCTGTCCGGGATCGTCGCCGGGTCGATCAGCGAGCCGTCTCCCTGCAGCGCCGCCTCGAGCGGATTGCTCGCGTCGCCCTGGTGGACGGCGGACAGCCGCGCCATCTGCGCAATGTTCGGCTCTACGCCTGCATAGCCGCGATTGAATGCGGGCGGGGTGCCCCACCAGCCGGCCCAGCGGAAGAACAGATGGGTGTCGACCGCAGTGATCTTTTCGAGGCTCGCGCTCCAATAAGGCACCACCCAATCGGTGTGGTAGTGCGTCGCGTGCCCGACCGCGCGATAGACCGTGCCGTTGAGCGCCAGCCCGGCAACGTCGCGGGCGCGCTGCCAGGCAGCGGGGCTCGGCGTGTAGCGCAGCATCGCGCCGTCGCAGGTGAAGGTGAACTGGCAGCCGGTGCTGCGTTCCGACCCCTGAAAGACCACGCCGCAGATCGTCTTGGGGAAAGCGGGGTGACGCATCCGGTTGATGATGACCTGTGCGACCGCGCGCTGGCCGACCGCATCGTCGCCGGCTTCGTAATAGACCGCGGCGGCGAGGCAATCGACGGCGCGGGCCTGGCTGTCGGCAGCGCCGGCGAGGCGGAAGGCGCGCGCGGCGGGATTGGGCAGCGTCGAGAAGGGTATGGCGGCATTGATCTCGCGGGCATCCTCGGGCGCCACTTCCTGCAGCTTGACCGGCTCGACCGGAGGAAGCTCCTGCTTCGGCACGACGCGCTTGGAGATCACCACCGGGGCGCGATTGTGCACCACGACGCGCGGGGCAGTGGCGACGATCAGCAACGGCACGCCGATCGCGACCAGTGCGAACAATGCGAGCACGACCCGCAGCCAGAGCGGGACCGGTGCCTGGACTGCGGGTGCGGGCGCAAGCGCGGCTTCGTGGGATTGCATCAGCATCGGGTTCGGCCGCTCAACCCCGTGGCGCGCGAACGCGGCGGGTCAGCAGGTCGAGGCGAAGGCGATAGGACAAGGGCTGCTCCAGCGGGGTCGCCGGCCATAACGCAGCAGGCATGGATTTGGAACCATTGCGCCGTCGAAACGCCGCAATGGTCCGCTCAATCGCGTTTCCCCGGGGCCGATCAGCTCTCGGGCAGGAACTCGGGCACGCTCAGATAGCGCTCGCCGGTATCGTAGTTGAAGCCGAGCACGCGCACATCGTCGGGCAGGTCGGGGAGCTTCTGGAGGATCGCGGCGAGCGTTGCGCCCGACGAGATGCCAACGAGCATGCCTTCCTCGCTTGCCGACCGGCGGGCCATGTCCTTGGCGAGGCCGGCATCGACCTTGATCACGCCGTCGATCGCGTCGCCGTGGAAGTTCTTCGGGATGAAGCCGGTGCCGATGCCCTGGATCGGATGCGGGCCGGGCGTGCCGCCGGAGATCACCGGCGAGAGCTCGGGCTCGACGGCGAAGACCTTGAGGTTGGGCCAGCTCTTCTTGAGCGTCTCGGCGACGCCGGTGATGTGGCCGCCGGTGCCGACGCCGGTGATGATCACGTCGATCGGCGTATCGGCGAAGTCGTTGAGGATTTCCTGTGCCGTCGTGCGGACATGGACATCGACGTTCGCAGCATTCTCGAACTGCTGCGGCATCCACGCGCCTTCGGTGCTCTCGACGATCTCCATCGCACGCTCGATCGAGCCCTTCATGCCCTTCTCGCGCGGGGTGAGATCGAAGCTGGCGCCGTAAGCGAGCATCAGCCGGCGGCGCTCGAGGCTCATGCTCTCGGGCATGACGAGGATCAGGCGGTAGCCCTTGACCGCTGCGACCATCGCAAGGCCGATGCCGGTATTGCCGGAGGTCGGCTC
>JASLBO010000218.1 GCA_030146605.1 Sphingomonas sp.
TGCTCGCCTTGCCTGGAATAGCGGTTGCCTCGGGGCCGCCAGCCGCCTGTCCCATCATGGCGGCGACATCGCGATCGCTATCTGCGGACAGGTTGATGAGAACGACGGCTCTCGCTCACGCCCCGGTCGTCCGGCCACTGGCATGCGGATCCCGAAAGCGGTCATCGTTACTCCAGCAGCGAGCCGTGGATAAAGGACCGTTACTGCGTACGCACGAGCGCGGGCGCCCGGAAAGCCCGCAGGTACGTGCCGTGTTGTGGCGGGCTGACGTCCTCAGGACCTAGCGACGCTCCTGTTCGAACAAGCGCCGCAAGAACACGGTTTCGACCTCGCGCCGCAGATCGTTGTTCTGCTTCTTGAGAAAGCCGTGACCCTCGTCGGCAAAGAGGACGTACCAGGTTTCGGTGCCGTTCGCGCGCAGCCTGGCGACGATCTGATCGGACTCGGATTGTGGCACGCGCGGGTCATTGGCGCCTTGCATGACCAGCATCGGCTTGTTGATCCGGCCGACGCGGGAAATTGGCGAGATGCGCGTCAGCACGCTCCGCATCGCCGGATCCCGCTCGTCGCCATATTCGGCGCGACGGTTGTCGCGTCGATAGGCCTCGGTGTTCTGGAGAAAGCTGTTCCAGTTGCTGATGCCGTATCGCTCGACGCCGCCGACGAGACGATCGGCATAGTGCGTCATCGCCGCCAGGCTCATATAGCCGCCATAGGACTGCCCGTAGACGGCCACACGGCCGGGATCGAGCCCCGGCTGCTTGCCGATCCAGTCGAGCAGCGCGCCGATGTCCCTGACCGAGTCCTCGCGCTTTTGGGCATTGTCGAGATTGAGGTAGCGCTTGCCATAGCCATCGCTTCCGCGGACGTTGGGCAGGATCACCGTCGCCTTGAGTACCTCGGCAAAGTACTGCGCGCCATAATTCCATACCGGCCGCGTCTGGGCTTCCGGCCCGCCATGAATGTCGATGATGACCGGGGTGCGCGTCCCTGCCGGAACGCTCTTGGGCCGGTAGACAAAGGCGGGGATGGATAGTCCGTCGAACGATTCGAAGCGGATCAGCTCGGGTTCGGCGAGTTGCGCGGGATCGAGCTCGCCGAGCTCGGACATTGTCCAGCGGGTCAGCTCGCCGTCGGACACGCCCCAGCTCCAGACATCGCCCGCGGACGTCGCGGAGGTCAAGCCGATCGCCAGCCTCTGCCCATCGGGCGAAAACCGGAGCGCGGTCAGCACGCCGCGCGGCAGTGACGGCTGCGGAAGTGCGCGCCGTGTGATGCGGTCCTGCACCACCACGCGTGAGAAGCCATCCTCGTTTACGGCGTAAGCGAGCACCCGTCCGTCGCCTGATAGATCATAGCCTTCGACATCCCACTTCAGCCCAGGGCTCAGGACGGTCCGGGCACCGGTCGCGAGATCGATTTCCACCAGCTGACGCGTGTCGCTGCCGCGATCGGAGATGGCGATCAGCCGCTTGCCATCCGGCAGGTAACGAGGCTCCCGATAGACTGCTGCGTCGGCTGCAGGAGCGATGCGGCGAGCTTCGCCAGTCGACAGATCCAGTTCGAAAAGCTGGTCCTCGCGGTTGGACAGGCTGCGCACGAACACCAGTCGCGACCTGTCGGGCGCGATGTCGGCCGGCGCCACGGCTCCACCCGAAGCGTATAGCGCGCGCGGCGTACCGCCGGCCTTGGGATCGACGCCCAGAATGGTGTAGGCCGATGCGCCTTTGGTCGCCCGCGCCCAGGCCATGAGCGCGCCGTCCTTGCTGAACACCGGCGACTGATTGCGCGTACCCTCCTCGGTAAGCCGCAATGCGGGACCGGTCAGTCCGCGCACGTAGAGCTGGAACCATTCGTCTCCCCCGGTGTCACGTGTCATCACGAAACGATCGCTGCCGGGAATCACTGCTGCACCGGCGATCGGCTCGGCACCGAAGGTGATCTGCCTGCGCGCGCCGCTGGGGCTTGCGACGTGATGGAGCTGCTGCGTGTCGCCGAAGCGCGTGGCGATCAGCATCGAGCCGTCGGGCAGCCAATCCTCGAACTGCGCCGCACGACTGTTCTGATAGCGTTGCACGGCCTCGCGCACGTCGGGCGGGATCTCCGGCACGCCAGACAGGGTGGCACTCCCCACCTGCCGGGTGGGGACGGACTGGGCAAAGCTGGCCGTCGCAAACGCGAACAGGGCGGCGGCAGCGGCGATGTGCTTGAACATGATGCCTTGATCGAACGGCAAGTGCCGCGCCGTCAAGCGGCACGCCTGAACGTACCATCCCCATCGAGAGGCTGGAAAGGTCTGAACCTGACGACTGCTACGAGCGTCCAACTTCTCCGGACCGACGTTTTAAGAGCCGGATTTGATACCCCGCCACCCAGTGTTAGTTTCGTGCTGCTCGCTGGGCTCCCTCTCGAGCTGTTGCTCGGCCGGAAGCGTGTCACTACGGAAAGCGCCTCTCTTCCGGCCGTTCGAAACAAATGGTTTGAAGCCTTTGACGCCGTTC
>JASLBO010000223.1 GCA_030146605.1 Sphingomonas sp.
CCGTTGCCGGCGTATTTGGAGGTGCCCTGCCCGCGGTCGCCGCCGCATTGCTCGCGGCACTGGCGGTGCAGTTCATCGGCGACGCAGGCGGGGCCGGTGCGACTATCGAGCTGCTGGCTTTTCTCGCCACCTCGGTCGTGCTGATCTGGGCTGCCAGTCATATCGGCCGGCTGCGCTCCCGCTCGGTCGAAAGTGAGATGCGGGCCGGGCAGCGCGCCCATGAGGCAACGGAACTCGCCGACGAGCTCAACCTGCTGATCGACGGCGTCGCCGGCCATGCGATCTACATGCTCGATCCGGAGGGGCGCGTCACCATCTGGAACAAGAGTGCGGAACGCCTCAAGGGCTGGAGCGCACGGGAAGTCGTCGGCAAGCCCAGCGCGCTTTTCTATCCGCCGGCGGCAGTTGCCGAGGGCAAGCCCGCGGCGGACCTGGAGACCGCGCGGAGCGCCGGAAAGCTCGAGATCGAGGACTGGCGCGTCCGCAAGGATGGCTCGGAATTCCTCGCCCATGTCACGATCACGGCGCTCCACGACGCCTCCGGCGCGCTGCGCGGCTTCGGCAAGGTCATCCGCGACGTGACCGAGCAACGGGCGTGGGAGCGTCAGCTCTCGGCGAGCGCGAACCAGTTTCGCTCGATCCTTGCTACCGTCCCCGACGCGATGATCGTCATCGACGATGCCGGAAAGATATTGTCGTTCAGCGCCGCGGCGGAGCGACTGTTTGGATATCAGGAAGCCGAGGTCCGTGGGCAAAACGTGCGGATATTGATGCCGTCCCCTGACCGCGAGCAGCATGACGGATACATTCATCGGTATCTGGCAACCGGCGAGCCGCGCATTATCGGCACCGGTCGCGTCGTTGTCGGCGAGCGTCGCGACGGCAGCACCTTTCCGATGGAACTGTCCGTCGGCGAGGCGATCACCGAGGGCGAGCGGATCTTCACCGGATTCATTCGCGACCTGTCCGACAAGCAGGCGGCGGAGGAGCATATCGAGACGCTCCGCGCCGATCTGATCCATGTGGCGCGCGTGAGCGCGATGGGCACGATGGCCTCGACGCTGGCGCACGAACTCAACCAGCCGATCACCGCGGTCGCCAATTATGTGCAGGGCGTGCGCGACCTGCTCGATGCGCCGCACCCCGACGACCTGCCGATGATCCGCGACGCACTTGACGAAGCGAAGAGCGAGGCGCTCAGGGCGGGCCATATCGTGCGTCGCCTGAGGGAGTTCGTCGCCAGAGGCGAGGTCGAGAAGAATGTCGTCGACCTGCCGACATTGATCGACGAAGCCTCGAAGCTCGCGCTGATCGGCGCGCGCGAGAATGGCGTGAAGGTCAGCTTTGATCTCGATGCACGTGCTACGCCGGTTCTCGTTGACAAGGTTCAGACCCAGCAGGTCCTGATCAACCTCATGCGCAATGCAATCGAGGCCATGGCCAGCGCGCCGCTGCGCGAACTGTCGGTCAGCTCTCGCACTGCGCCGAACGCGATGGTCCAGATCACCGTCGCAGACACCGGCCCGGGCGTCGCGCCCGAGATCGCCGATAACCTGTTCAGTGCCTTCAACACCTCCAAGAACGAGGGCATGGGCCTCGGCCTCTCGATCTGCCGCACGATCGTCGAAGCGAATGGCGGCCGCATCTGGATGGAGCCGCGGCCGGGCTGCGGCACACTTTTTCACTTCACCATTCCCCACGCAAGACCAGAGGATGACGCATGAGCCAGCCAAGGCTGATCCACATCATCGACGACGAGGATTCGGTGCGCCGGTCCGCGAGCTTCATGCTCAAGACCTCCGGCTTCTCGGTCCAGGCATGGGATTCGGGCGTCGCATTCCTCAAGGAAGTCCGTCACGTCGAAGCTGGCTGCATCCTGCTCGATGTCCGCATGCCCGAGATGGACGGGCTCGAAGTGCAGCGCACGCTTCACGAGCGCGGCGTGACGATGCCGGTGATCATCCTCACCGGCCATGGCGACGTCTCGATCGCGGTGCGGGCGATGAAGGGAGGGGCGGTCGACTTCATCGAGAAGCCGTTCGAGAAGGAAGTGCTGCTCGGCGCGATCGATGCCGCATTCGAACGGCTAGGCGCGAGCGGCGAGGCAAGCACCCGCGCCGAAGAGGCCGCGGTGGTGCTTGCGGCGCTAAGCCCGCGCGAGCGCGAGGTGCTCGAGGGTCTGGCGCAGGGTTTGCCCAACAAGACCATTGCCTATGATCTCGGCATCTCCGCGCGAACGGTCGAAGTGCACCGCGCTAATGTCATGACCAAGCTTGGCGCGCGAAGCCTGTCCGATGCGCTGCGCATAGCGTTCGCCGCGGGGCTTGGATCGGAGAAGGCCTGAGCCTCGCACATCTACGTATGGAGCGGACTGGCCTGCGACCGCAAAGTCGAAGGCATGCACAAGAAGATCCTGATTATCGATGGTCATCCCGACGCGGATCGGGCCCGCTATCTTCACGCCCTCGCGGATGCCTATGCCGCCGGCGCTGCCGGCAGCGGGCATGCGGTGGAGCGACTCGATCTCGCGACGATGGATTTTCCCATGCTCCACGCGCGTAGCGAGTGGACCCAAGGCACACCGCCGCGTGTGATTGCCGACGCGCAGGAGGCCATCCGCCGGGCAGACCATATCGTCATCCTCTATCCGCTTTGGCTCGGCGATATGCCCGCTTTGCTCAAGGCGTTTCTCGAGCAGGTGATGCGGCCCGGCTTCGCGCTCGCCGAGGGCACCATGCCAAAGCCGCTCCTTAAGGGGCGTTCGGCACGCCTGGTGGTGACGATGGGCATGCCCGCCTTTTTCTACCGCTTCTATTATGGCGCGCACAGCGTGAAGAGTTTCGAGCGAAACATCCTCAAGCTCGTCGGCATCAAGCCCGTCGAGCGCAGCCTGGTCGGCAATGTCGAGGGCGAAGCCGAGATGCGCGAGCAATGGCTCGACACCATGCTCAACCTCGGCATGGCCGCCGCCTGATCAGCGGCCCCCCGCGTCAAGCTCCAGCGTGCGGATCCTGCCCACGACCGAAACGAAGAACGCCGTCGACCAGCCGAGCAGGATGAGCCCGGTCGCACCCTCTATCGCGCCAAGCAGGCGCCACCCCCGCGGCAACACGACATCGCCATAACCGATCGTGGTATAGGTCGAGGTGGAGAAATAGAGCGCCTCCTCGAAGCTGCCCAGCGCGCCGGATAGCGCATATAGCGCCGCGTAGAGCCAGATCTCGGCGGCGTGCAGCACGAACAATCCGAACGCGGCGCCGGCGATCCCCAATGTGTCGTGCAGGACCGCGCCGCGTTCGGGCGCCCGGCTGCGATGGCCGCGGATCAGCCACATCAATACGGCGAGCCCGATCAGATGCAGGCTTATCGTCGTCCCGGTGATCAACGTCGAAAGGGCGAGCTGGGTGAATAGCGACATACCAGCATCATCGCCGTCCATTCGCGAAATCCCATAGGGAAAGATGCGTACAGCCCCGATCGCTCCCGCCGCCTAGTCGCGGCGCACCCAAACAATATCAGGGAGCTGAACATGAAGTTTGTCGTAGCAGCGAGCGTAATGGCGGTGGCGATCGCCACGCCTGCATCCGCACAGGTGGAGGCCGGCGACGTGCTGGTCCGCGCGCGCGCGATCCTCGTCTCGCCTACCGAGGATTCCGGTCCGGTGACGCCGGGCTTCCCCACCGGTTCGGTCGGCGTGTCCGATCGGGCGGCGCCCGAGGTCGATTTCACCTATATGGTCACCGATCATATCGGCGCCGAGCTCATCCTCGCCACGACGAAGCACGACATCAGTGGCCGCGGCGCGCTTTCCGCGCTCGGCAATGTCGCCACCACCCGGGTGCTGCCGCCGACGCTGACGCTGCAATATCATTTTGCGCCGAAATCGCGCGTCCGCCCCTATGTCGGCGCGGGGATCAACTACACGAAGTTCTTTTCGGCCGACGCCAGCCGCTCGCTCGAAGCCGCGATCGGCAAGACCGACGTCAGCCTCAAGGACAGCTTCGGCTATGCCTTGCAGGCCGGAGTCGATGTGGATCTCACGCAACGCATCTTCCTCAACTTCGACGTCAAATACATCGACATCGACACCACGGCGCGGCTGACCACCGGCAGCGCAGTCAACCGCGTCGACGTCAGCATTGACCCGATCGTACCCGCGATCGGCATCGGGATGCGCTTCTAGTCCGGCGCGGCGGGGGCGGTGCGCCGCCTCCGCCTCCGGCAATCTCCATACGGGAACTCCACAATAACCCAGCGCGCCGGGCTCTCCTATCGGTGGCGCTGAACCGGGAGGGCCGAGTGCAATACGATCAACTATTCCGAGATGCGATCGGCCGGCTGCACGCCGAGGGCCGCTACCGTGTGTTCATCGATGTTTTGCGCAACAAGGGCGCCTATCCCAATGCGCGCTGCTTCGCGGGGCACAACGGCCCCAAGCCGATCGTGGTGTGGTGTTCGAACGACTATCTCGCGATGGGGCAGCATCCGGACGTGATCGCGGCGATGGAGGAGGCGCTCCACGATGTCGGCGCGGGCTCGGGGGGCACGCGCAACATCGGCGGCAACACCCATTATCACATCGAGCTCGAGCACGAACTCGCCGACCTGCACGGCAAGGAAGGCGCCTTGCTGTTCACGTCGGGCTATGTCTCGAACGAGGCGACGCTGTCGACGCTCGCCAGATTGATGCCCGGCTGCATCGTCTATTCGGACGAGCTCAACCACGCCTCGATGATC
>JASLBO010000278.1 GCA_030146605.1 Sphingomonas sp.
GTAGGCGCGATCGCCTCTTCGTCGCAGCGACTGGTGCGGCACATGCTCGCACCGGTCGATTGGGACAATTGCAAGCTGTTCGTCGAATACGGCCCAGGCGTCGGCACGTTCACGCGCCCCATTCTCGAGCGGCTGGGACCCGACGCCAAGTTGATCGTGGTCGACACCAACCCCGATTTCATCCGCTATCTCAAACACGTGATCGACGATCCGCGCCTCATCGCGGTCAATGATTCGGCAGCGGACATCAAGCGGATCGTCGCCGATCATGGCTTCGAGCACGCTGATTTCATCGCGTCTGGCCTGCCGTTCTCGACGCTGCCGACAGGTGTGGGCGATGCGATCGCGCATGCGACGCACGATATCCTCCGCAATGACGGTGCCTTCCTCGTTTATCAATATAACCCCAAGGTGCGGAATTTCCTGACGCCTTATTGGGAGCATATCGATCACGAGGTTGAGTGGTGGAACCTGCCGCCTGCCCAGCTCTGGTGGGCGTGGAAGAAATAGGACGGCACGGCCTGTTTCGGCCCGAAACCTAAAATCTACGTCTTCCCCCCGCGAAAGCGGGGATCCATCTCCTCAGGGAGTCGCAAAATGCACCGGTATGGGCGTGGGCGATGTTGGAGATTGGCCCCGATTTCGAGGGAATGACGAAGGATCAAGAACATCCAGCTTCCTCTGGGAGGACGAGGGAAGCTTGATCGCCCCCCTCCATCCTCCTAGACGCTCGCCCAAACCCTAAAGCAGGAAGCGAGCACATGGCGAAGATCAAGGTTACAACGCCGGTCGTGGAGATCGACGGCGACGAGATGACGCGGATCATCTGGCAGTGGATCCGCGAGCGCCTGATCCTCCCCTATCTCGATATCGACCTCAAATATTACGATCTCTCGGTTGAGAAGCGCGACGAGACCAACGACCGGATCACCGTCGATAGCGCCAATGCGATCAAGCAGTACGGCGTCGGTGTGAAGTGCGCGACGATCACCCCCGACGAACAGCGCGTCGAGGAATTCGGCCTCAAGGAAATGTGGAAGTCGCCCAACGGCACGATCCGCAATATCTTGGGCGGCGTGATTTTCCGCGAGCCGATCGTGATCTCGAACGTGCCGCGCCTAATCCCCGGGTGGACCCGCCCGATCGTGGTCGGCCGCCACGCGTTCGGCGACCAGTACAAGGCTACCGACTTCAAGGTGCCCGGCAAGGGCAAGCTGACGATGAAGTGGGAAGGCGAGAACGGCGAGACGATCGAAAAGGAAGTGTTCGACTTCCCCGCTGCTGGCGTCGCGATGGGGATGTACAATCTAGACGAATCGATCACCGATTTCGCCCGCGCCAGCATGAACTATTCGCTTGGCCGAGGCTGGCCGCTCTACCTGTCGACCAAGAACACCATCCTCAAGGCCTATGACGGCCGATTCAAAGACATCTTCGCGGCGGTGTTCGAGGCCGAATTCAAGGACCAGTTCGCCGCTGCGGGTATCGTCTACGAGCACCGCCTGATCGACGACATGGTCGCCTCGGCGCTCAAGTGGCACGGCGAGTTCGTATGGGCTTGCAAGAACTATGATGGCGACGTCCAGTCGGACCAGGTTGCGCAGGGCTTCGGTAGCCTCGGCCTGATGACCTCGGTGCTGATGAGCCCCGACGGCAAGACGATTGAGGCCGAGGCGGCGCACGGCACCGTCACGCGCCACTATCGCCAGCACCAGCAGGGCAAGGCGACCTCGACCAACCCGATCGCGTCGATCTTCGCCTGGACCGGCGGGCTGAAGTATCGCGGCAAGTTCGACGACACGCCCGACGTCACGCGTTTCGCCGAGACGCTTGAGAAGGTCTGCATCAACACCGTCGAGAGCGGCGCGATGACCAAGGACCTGGCCTTACTGATCGGCCCCGATCAGGCATGGATGACCACCGAGCAGTTCTTCGAGACGGTTCGCGTCAATCTCGAAAGCGAAATGGGCAGCTGGCAGTAAGCGGCGACAGGGCAAACGCGGAAGAGGGCGGCAGCAGCCGCCCTCTTTTTGCGCCTGCGAAATCAAACTCCGCTAATGGTCAACGCCATGTGCGTGTCGCGGCCAATCGGCGCTACGGGTTGCAATGTGGGATTATAAATGCTGGCATATGCAGCATGGTTTCTTCCGCCCACAGCCTGCCCTTCGAACGCCGGGCTCACGAAATCAGATTGCGGGATGAATGCAATTTCCGCCAGTTGAGTCAACTTAGCGCGCTGATCGGCTGATGCTCACTCTGCAGAATAGCGGATTCAGCGACGCGCTGGTGATTCTCGGGGCGGCGGGGCTGGTCATCCCAGCCTTTGCGCGCTTCCGCATCAGTCCCGTTATCGGGTTCATCCTTGTCGGCGCGCTGGTCGGGCCCGCCGGGCTCGGTTCGTTGATCGGCCAGCACCCCTGGCTTTATTATTTCACCATTTCCGACGCGCATTCGATTGAGCCGTTCGCCGAGTTCGGCATCATCTTGCTGCTGTTCTCGATCGGGCTCGAGCTCTCGTTCAAACGCCTGTGGGCGATGCGGAAGCTGGTCTTCGGCGTCGGAGCCGCCGAACTCGTCGGTGCTGGCCTGATACTCGCAGCCGCCCTCTATCTGACCGGCCTTAGCACCGGCGGCGCGATCGGACTTGGGCTCGCGCTCGCATTGTCCTCGACCGCATTGGTGATTCCTATCGCGGGAACGACCAGCGCGGTGGGCCGCGCGGCATTCGCGATGCTGTTGTTCGAGGATCTGGCGCTGGTTCCGATCATCTTTGGCCTGGGCGCATTGGCACCATCGGCAGGCGCTGCCGGAGCGATGGGGTTGATCACCACGCTCGGGATGGGAATGTTGACCGTCGCCATATTGTTCGTCGGCGGGCGGCTGCTGCTGCCGCGAATGTTCGGACAGGCGGCACGCACCAAAAGTCCCGAATTGTTCCTCGCTGCCAGCTTGCTTGTCGTAATCGCCGCGAGCCTCGCTACCGCGGCAGCGGGCTTGTCGCCGATCGTGGGCGCGCTGATCGCTGGGCTGCTGATCGCCGAGACCGAATATCACGGCGAAGTCGAGGCGATCACCGCACCGTTCAAGGGGCTCGCGCTCGGCGTGTTCCTGATCACCGTCGGGATGCGGCTCGATCTTGGCTTCGTCATAGCCAATTGGGCGCCGCTGCTCGGCGCGACAGTGATGGTGATGCTGGTCAAGGTCGCGGTCACCACGGGATTGCTCAAGCTCTCCGGCGCGCGCACCGGCACCGCCACCGAAACCGGCGTGCTGATGGCAAGCCCATCCGAGACGACGCTGATCGTGCTAGGCGTGGCCGGCGCAGCCGGGCTGATCTCGGGCACCACGGCGGCATTCTGGACGACTGTCACTGCGATCGGGCTGACTGCAACCCCGCTGCTGGCCAAGGCTGGCCAATTGTTCTCGCGGCTGATCGAGCAGCAGGAAAAGGACATTGCACCGGCAGCGGTGGCCGCAGCTGGCCCTGGCACAATCGTGATCGGCTTCGGCCGGGTCGGGCGTACCGTGGCCGACATGCTACGGCGGCATGATTTGCCGTATCTCGGAGTCGACGCGGACATCGATAACGTCAACGCCGCACGCAAGGAAGGCTATACCGTGCTGTTCGGCGACGTGACGCGCAACGAGCTGGTCGACCAGCTCAAGCTCGGTCATGCCAAGGCGCTCGTGCTGACAATGGACGACCCGGTGCTCACCGTCCGCCTCACCAAGCGGGTGCGCGGCTGGGTACCCGAACTGCCTATCATCGCGCGTGCACGCGACGGCGCGCATGCTGCCGAGCTCTACAAGGCAGGCGCGACCGACGCCGTGCCCGAGACGCTCGAAAGCTCGCTCCAGCTTTCCGAAGCGGTGCTCGTCGATGTCGGAATCGCAGTGGGGCCGGTCATCGCCTCGATCCATGAGAAACGCGACGAGATGCGCAAGATGATCAAGGAAGCCTCGGATCTCGATCGCGAGCCGCGGCTGCGTCGCACCCGGCAGGGTGAGGTGATCGGGTAGCGCAACCCCCATCAACCATGAGCTTGCGGGGCGCCGCGCAAGCGCGCATCCCTAGCCGTTAATTAGGAGCTCTGTTCATGATCCCTGCCCTGTTGCTTGCCGGCTTGCTCGCGGGACAATCCGCACCTGCGGCGCCGGCGGACCCGCTGGCGCCGGCGCGCGAAGGCAAACTGCGCTGCGTCGCGCCCAATGCCGCGCGGCTCACCTGCCACACGATCATCCGGTACAACGTCGAGAGCGACGGCGACTTCGACGCCACGGTAACAGGTCTGGTCTCGCGGGATTCGACTGTGTTGCTGCGTTACAAGACCTTCGGTCGAGTCGAGCAAGGCGGCGTCTGCGTCATGGTGCGCACGAGCGACTTCCAGAACGGCATGCTGCTGAGTAGCGGCCGCCCCTTGGCACCAAACGCGGACAGCGCGATGCGACTACAGGTGCTCGACGCGGTGCAGCCGATCCAGGGCAGGAAACGCTGTTATCTTGATCGTACTGAGGATGGAGTTACGCGTACCGTAGTGACGCTGGACGGGGTGGCGCACCCGGAGCTCGGCCAAACTGTCGTCTGGGTCTCACCGAGCGAGGGCTATGCAGTCGGACGCTGAGTATTTCCCGGCCCGCAATTGCCTGGCCGAGATCAACTCTAGGGCCGCAGCCGGATCACGCTGCTTCCCGGGCTCCGGCCAGCGCGCCCTTGACTGCAGCAATCGCTTCGGCGCCCTTTGAACCATCGGGGCCGCCGCCCTGCGCCATATCTGGTCGGCCGCCGCCGCCCTGTCCGCCAAGCACCGCCACCGCGGCCTTGACCAGGTCGACCGCGCTGATGCCCAGCCCGTTACTGACGCCAATCGCAACCGAGGCGCGGCCCTCATTGACCGCGACGAGCGCGACCACGCCGGTGCCGATCCGCGCTTTCGCCTCGTCGACTGCGCCGCGAAGTGCCTTGGGGTCGAGCCCGTCCAGCACTTGCCCAACGAAGTCGATGCCGTTCACTTGCTCGGGACCCGAAGGAGCAGCAGCACCGCCGCCGCCAAGCGCGAGCGCCTTTTTCGCCTCGGCGAGTTCGCGCTCGAGCCGGCGGCGATCCTCGAGCAGCGCCGCTACACGGGCGGGGACCTCGTCCGGCGCGCTCTTGAGCACCGCCGCCGCTTCCTTGAGGCGCTCGTCGCGCGCATTGAGCCACTGCCGCGCACCCTCGCCAGTCAATGCCTCGATCCGCCGGATCCCCGAGGAGACCGCGCTCTCCGAGACGATCTTGAAAATCGCGATGTCGCCAGTGGCGTTTACGTGAACACCGCCGCACAGCTCGACTGAGTAATGCGCATCGTCACCCTTGCCCATCGAGAGCACGCGGACCTCTTCGCCATATTTCTCGCCAAACAGCGCCATTGCGCCGGCCGCGATCGCATCTTCGGGCGTCATCAGACGGGTGCCCACCGCCTCATTGTGGCGGATCTGCGCGTTCACATCGGCTTCGATCGCAGCAATCTCCTGTGTGCTCAACGAAGAGGAGTGCGAGAAGTCGAAGCGCAGCCGGTCAGGCGCAACCAAGCTGCCCTTTTGTGTGACGTGACCGCCGAGCCGCTTGCGCAGCGCCGCGTGCAATAAGTGCGTGGCGCTGTGATTGGCGCGGATCTGGTCGCGGCGCACTGCGTCGACAGACAGCTTGACCGTGTCGCCTACGGCAACTTCGCCGCTCTCGATCGTCGCATGGTGCGCGTGGAGCCGGCCGAGCGGCTTCGAGGTGTCATCCACCAGCGCACGAAGCTTGTCGTTGGCGATCACGCCGGCGTCGCCCATCTGGCCACCCGATTCGCCGTAGAAAGGGGTCTGATTTGTGAGGATGGTGACGGTCTCACCCTGCCCCGCTTTCGTGACACGCTCCCCGCCCTTGACGATCGCCACGATCTGCCCTTCGCCTTCGGTGCCCGAATAGCCGATAAACTCGGTGCCGCCGAGCGCGTCGGCGATGTCGTACCAGACCTCGTCGCTGGCCTTGTCGCCCGAGCCCTTCCACGCTGCGCGCGCCGCGCGCTTCTGCTCGGCCATGGCTGTGTCGAAGCCTGCGCGGTCGACCTGAATGCCGTTGGCGCGCAGCGCGTCCTCGGTCAGGTCATAAGGGAAGCCGAACGTGTCATAGAGCTTGAACGCGGTCGCGCCGGGCAGAGTGTCGCCTGCCGCCAGTCCCTGCGTCGCCTCGTCGAGCAGACGCAAACCGTTGGCGAGCGTCTGGCGGAAGCGCGTCTCCTCCTGCAACAGGGTAGCCTCGATTAGCGGCTGGGCGCGGACGAGCTCGGGATAGGCGGCGCCCATCTCGGCGACGAGGCTCGGCAAGA
>JASLBO010000492.1 GCA_030146605.1 Sphingomonas sp.
CAGGTCGAGCAGTCGATCGAGCAGACCTCGACGCTCAAGTCACTGCTCGCCGCGTTCGGCACCCAGAATCTGATGCAGGCCTCGGCGATGATCGGCGCGCAGGTCGAGACGACCTCGCCCGTTTCGGGTCTCAGCGCGGCCATTCCGGCCCAATGGACCTGGTCGGCACCGAGAGATGTCGCGACCATGACAGCAACGATCAAGGACGACAAAGGCAAGACCATCGACACCTTCCCGATCGACGCCACCGGCGCCGCCGGCGCCTTCACCTGGGACGGCACGACCAAGGCCGGCAAGAAGGTCGAACCCGGCCTCTACAAGCTCGAGCTCGCAGGCAAGGACGCATCCGGCACCGCCGTGGCGACGACTGCACACGCTTATGGCAAGGTGAGCGACGTCGAGCTGTCGAACGGCGTCGTCCAGCTCACCATCAACGGCAACAAGGTCTCGACTGCGGATCTGCTGCGCATCGGCTGAGCCGGCATCCATCCCGCCTTGATGGCGCCGGAGCGGCATCCCCGCTCCGGCGCTTTCTTTTTGCCTGGCCGAGGTCGCTTCCGTACGAGCACGTAGCGGGGTTTACCGGACGCTTGCACGGCGCCTTGCTGCCCGCCGCGCGTCTATAATGAAATCAGAGAGACGGGTGGGCGTTCCGATCCCCTCTGCGATCCACTCGTCTCTTCTCTCCCTTTGTGGGCTGCCCTCCTCTGCAGCCCGAAACGAAAAGAGCCAGGCTGGTCCGCGACCCGCCTGGCTCTTGCGTTTGCGCCCCACGCGCTGAATCGAAAGCGGGATCCGGGAGCGGCGAGCCGAGGCTCAGCCGGCGACGGACTTAAGCGCCGGGCGGCCCTCGCGCGGCAGCTGGACCAGCTCGGCCGGCCCGGCGACTTTCACAACATAGTCATCGAGCGCGCAGCCGGCGATCGCGCCCGGCGCGGTCAGCATCGCAATGCAATCGGGGATCGAGGGATCTTCGCGCGGCCCGATCGTGTCGAGCACGTCAGCCAGCGCCATGCCGGCCTGCAACGCCTTGTCGGCAGCGGCGCTCCACAGCGCCCCGGCATTCTCCACGTTCAGCGTCAGCGTCACCGTGTAGGCCTTGCCGGCGGTCTCGGAAACGGGGCTGATTTCGTGCAGACTCATGCGAAACACCTTTTGTTTTTGCGACCCTGTTCGCGGCCCAATGCATCAGCGAGGCGCCGTGCCGTAGTCCGGGGATGCCCCGATACGTATAGTTACCAGCATCAATGACGCCGCCGTGACCTCTTAGTGAACCCTTGCCTCGGCGCGACGTGCGAGTTCGCGCGCATGTGCCGCAACGAGACACAATTCGGCATAGAGCCGATCCCAGAACGGCGCGGGAATCTCGAGTCTTGCGTCCCCTTCCTGGGTGAGCTCGAGCACGGCGCGCGGCTCCAGCCCCAGTTCGAAGCGGGTGCCGAACGTGCCGTCGACATGCTCCTCGGGAAGCGCGTGAGGCACGGCGAGCCGCGCCGACATGATATAGCCTGCGAGCACGTCGGTACCGTATCCATCGAGCAGGATGCGCGGCCGGCCGGTCACGTCGGGCCGCTCGAGCACGACCAGCGCGCCCGAGGGATGCTCCTCGACACTGACGCGCAACTTGCCGCCAAAGGCGTCGGTGATTTCTCGGATACGTGGGAACAAGCGACTATCTCCTTGCCATCATTATAGATGGGTCAACCATTGCGGCAGCGGAGATGCGCCGATTTCGTTGCGCGGAACGCAAGCGTCGCGCGCACAAAAAAAGAGGCCGGGACGTTGCCGTCCCGGCCTCTCTCTCTGTCGTCAGGTAAGCTTCCAGGGAAAAGCTTGACCTTAACGGAACAGCGACGTGATGCTCTGCGGCGCCTGATTGGCGATCGACAGAGCCTGCACACCGAGCTGCTGCTTGACCTGAAGGGCCTGCAGCTTCGCCGATTCCTTGGCGAGATCGGCGTCGACGAGGTTGCCGATGCCACCCTCGATCGAGTCCGACAGCTTGCTGACGAAGCCCATCTGGCCATCGATCTGGCGCGAAGCCGAACCGAGGGTGCTGAGCTTCTGCGACACTACCTTGAAACCAGCTTCAAGGGTTCCCTTGAGCGTGGTTGCTGCAGCAGCATCGGCCAGTGCGATGTCAGTCGACGAGTCACCACCGACCGCAGTGTCGAAAGCAGCCTCGAGATCGACGTTGGCAACGTCCAGCGTCGAAGTGCCCGACGCCGACATCAGCGCCGAAACCTTGCCGGCTGCGGTAGCGTCCGTCTTCAGCAGGTTCGAACCGTTGAACTCCGAAGAGCCAATGATCGAATTGACCTGCTTGCGAAGGGCGTTCAGATCGGCAGTGATTGCCGTGCGGCTCTCAGTGTCCAGACCGCCGTCCGTTGCCTCGGTGACCTTCGACTTCATCTGGTTCATGAGGTCGGAGACCTGCTCGGCACCGGCAACCGCCACGTCAACCGTGCTCTTTGCGCGGCTGAGCGAGGAAGTAACCGCCTTCAGACCGCCGACGTCGCCGCGAAGCTTCTGGGCGATCGTGTAACGGGCAGAATCGTCCTTGGTCGAGTTCACGTCCAGGCCGGTGTTGATGCGGCTCTGGGTCGTGGCCAGACCCTTGTTCGTCTCGTTGAGGCTCTGGAGAGCCGCCATCGCGCCGATGTTGGTGTTGACAGAGAAACCCATGATAATTTCCTTCTTGGACTAGAGCCGCTTCTGCGACCCGGATCGGAAGCGCCGATCCGCGACCTGGCGCCTTCGCGCCCTGCAAGTTCATCATGGGAAGATTTCCGCCCCCACCCAAATCAAACGCGAAATTTTGTTGGTAAGCAGTGCGTTAACTTGAGCAGTAGGCAAATTTTGCCTAGCAATGTTCAATTGAACAAAGAAAAGGGAGGACAGGTTGCCCTGCCCTCCCCTCTATTTCTCGCCTGAATGCGGCGGGAGCTGCTTAGAACGGGAACAGCGCGTCGTAGATCTGCTGACCCCAGCGCGCCTGCTGCGCGTCGGTGAGCTGGCCCTTGCCGCCATAGATGACCCGCGCCTCGGCGATCTGCGAATGCTGGATCGAATTGTCGCGGGCGATATCCTCGGGGCGGATGATGCCGGTGACGAGCAATTCGCGCATCTCGAAATTGACCCGCACTTCCTGCTTGCCGCGGATCATCAGATTGCCGTTGGGCAGCACCTGCGTGACGATCGCCGCCATCGTCATGTTGATCGTCTCGGAGCGCGCGGTGGTGCCGCCGCCCGAATATTTCGAACCGGAATCGGTTTCGAACACCTTGCCGGCGTCGGCGCCGACCAGCTTGGCGACCGGCGCGATGCCGAGCAGGTTGCCGAGCCCGCCGGTCTCCGTGCCGCCGCGCGAGCGTGAAGTGTTGTTGCCGAGATCGGCCTTGTCCTGGATGTTGATCCTGATCGTCAGGATGTCGCCCATCTTGGCGGCGCGCTGATCGCGGAAGAATGCGCCCGCGCCGGTGCGGAACAGCGATGCGGTGGGTGCCGCGGGCTGCTGCATCGATGCGGTCGCACGATTGCCGCCGCGATCCGACGGCATCGCCAGCGATGCCTCGAATTCGGGCGTGCTCACCGGGTCCATCCCCGAGAGCTTGGGCGCCTTGCCCACCTGCTGGAGTCGGCCGACCGAGCCGCAGCCCGACAGCGTGGCGCCTAGCGCCACGAAAAGAATGACCTTACGCATGACTATTCCCTCTGCGAATTACTGAGCGGCGATCCGGACGGAGCCGGAGCCATCGATCGTGCCATCGAGCGTGCGGTTGGTGGTGTTGGTCACCACCCGCACCATTTCGCCCTGCCCGCCGCCGTTCAGCGCGCGGCCCGAGGACGTGATCACCAGCCCGCCCGAGATGATGCGGATCGTCACGGGCTCGCCGCGCCGCACGAGCTGCGGCTTCATCAGGTCCGATCGCCGCACGATGTTGCCTGCGCTCAGGTTGCGCGCGGCTTCCAGACCCGAGGCGTCGTCGGCCGAA
>JASLBO010000327.1 GCA_030146605.1 Sphingomonas sp.
CAAGGTCAATGTCCTCAACCAGCCCTACAGCACCTGGCCGTGGATCGACCTGCCGATGCTGGCCAACACCAATTGGTATAACAGCCACAATTTCTACGGCGATCTGAAGGAGATCGAGGCGGCGACGGTGCCCGACGCCAAATCCTTCTTCGACGCCTTTTATCGGCCGAGCAACGCCGTGATGGTGATCGCCGGCGACCTCGATTACGCCGCCACCCGCGCGACGATCGAGAAATATTTCGGCGGGATCGCGAAGAAGCCCGCCGTGGTCCAGCCCGACATCTCCGAGCCGCGCCAGACCGCCGAGAAGTTCCGGAGCCGGGTCGATGCGCTGGCCCCCAAGCCCGGCTATGCCGCGGGCTATCACGTGCCCGAGCGCGGGACCGCCGAATGGTATGCGATGGGGCTGATCGACCAGATCCTGCTGCAGGGCGACGACAGCCGGCTCTACACCAAATTGGTCCAGCAGACCGGCATCGCCGGCGAGATCAGCGGCGGGATCAATGGCGATCTCGGCAACATGTTCAACTATCGCGGGCCGATGCTGTGGAGCTTCAGCTTCACCCACGATCCGACGCACAGTCCCGCGCAGATCACCAGGGCGGTGGACGAAGTGATCGAGGAACTGCGCAGCAAGCCGGTTTCCGCCGCCGAACTCGCGCGCGCCAAGACCAAGATGCGTTCGGACCTCTATGCCGAGATCGACGGCAGCGGCCGCATCGGGCTGGTCGATCTGCTCGCGGTCCACGCTTTGTTCGACAACGACCCGCACGCGATCAACCGCATCGAGGACGGCTTCGCCAAGGTGACCCCGGCGCTGATCCAGAAGACCGCGCAGGAATATCTGCGCAAGACCAATCGCTCGGTCTACGTGGTCGAGCCGGGCGCCGCCGCCAAGGCTGCTGCCGCCGAGGGAGGCAAGTGATGAAGCGCGTTCTGCTGGCGAGCCTGCTCGCTTTTGCTGCCGCCCCGGCGCTCGCGCAGGATTTCCCCCCGCCGCCGCCGATCGGCGAGCCCAAGCCGTTCAAGCTGCCCGCGACCGAGACGTTCAGCCTGGCCAACGGCATGCAGGTGACGCTGGTCCCGTATGGCATCGCGCCCAAGACCATCGTGTCGCTGCGCGTCCGCGCCGGCAGCGTCACCGAGGGGGAGGCGACGTGGCTGGCCGAGCTCAACGCGGCGATGATGAAGGAAGGGGCAGGGGGGCGCAGCGCCGGCCAGCTCGCCACTGCGGCCGCCGACATGGGCGGCGATCTCGGGGTCGGCGCGGGGCAGCAGACCACCCAGATCACGATGAACGTGCTCTCGGAATTTGCACCGTCGGCCATCGCGCTGATCGGCGACGTCGCGATACGCCCCGATCTGCCCGCGGGCGAGCTCGCCCGGGTGAAGGCCAATCTGGGCAGGCAGCTGAGCGTCGCGCTGTCGCAGCCCGGCACGCTCGCCGATATCGCGCTGGCGCGGACGATCTACGGGCCGAACCATCCTTATGGCCGGGTCGTGCCGAGCGAGGCGCAACTGGGCGGCTACACGATCGATCAGGTCAAGGCGTTCCATCGCGGCCAGTTCGGGGCGAAGCGCGCGCATCTCTATATCGCCGGCAAGTTCGATGCCGCCGCAGTCAAGGCGGCGATCACCCGGAGCTTCGCCGGCTGGGCTGCGGGTCCCGACCCGGTCAGGCTCGCCGCGCCGCATCAGCCGGGGCCGCGGGTGATCCTGATCGATCGCCCCGACGCGCCGCAGACCACCTTGCGACTGTCGTTCGACGCGGCCGCCGCGGGCAGCGCGGCGGACATTCCGCAGCGCGTCACCAATTCGCTGCTCGGCGGCGCGTTCAGCTCGCGGATCACGACCAATATCCGCGAGACCAAGGGCTATACCTATTCGCCCGGTTCGGGGGTGGCGTTCAATCCCGACGAGGCGCTGTGGACCTTCGATGCCGATGTCACCACCAACGTCACCGGGGCGGCGCTGACCGAAGTGTTCAGGGAGATCCGCCGGATGCAGACCGAGCCGGCGCCGATCGAGGAATCCAAGGGCATCCGCACCTATATGGCCGGGCTGTTCGCGATCTCGAACTCGACCTCGCCCGCTCTGGTCAACACGCTGGCGACGCGCGACCTGCTGGGGCTGCCGGCCGACTGGACCGATCGCTATGTGCCCGAGGTGCTGGCGGTGGAGCCCGAGGCGATGCTGGCCTCGGCCAAAGCGAGCTATCCGCTGGAGAGGCTGACTTTGGTCGCGGTGGGCGATCTCAAGACGGTGGAGCCGCAGCTCAGGGCGCTTCCGGAGCTGGCGAACATGCCGTTCCAGCGGGTGAGCGTGCCTTGACCGGCTGGCCGCTTTCGCCCCGGTTATTTCGGTACGTCCTGCCGATGACGCTCCGCGATTGCGGACCTTACTTGCGCTCCGGCATCGTGCCACAAGGGCAACGGGAGGCCTAGCTGGCGGGGTCGTACATGAACTCGCGAAGCTCCTGCGCGCAGCGGCAGGCGACCGCGATCCTCCGCGCCCAATCCTCGGCGTCCTGCCGAGTTGGCAATTCCAGAACCGTGAACCCCCCATCCAGCTCGCTGCCTGGATAGATATCCGACGTGATCGAGCCATCGGCAGCCACCAGCACCGGATCAACGCTTTCATTGATGCCGCCGCCGAAGACGTAGACACCCGCTGCCTTCGCCTGCTCGATCACTGCACGCGAGTCCACGCCGGCGCGCGCGAACTCTTCTTCGCCAAGCTTCATAGCCTCGCTCGGAAAGGAGATGAGGTACTTGGTCATGCTCGGGCAACCTCCTCGCCAACTTGATGACCGATCGTGGCTCTTGCTGGCCACCGCGTCCAGATGTGAATGTGTCAGTTGCCCCGTTTTGCCAGGGCAGGTGCCGGCGCGTCGCCTGCCGGGACAGAATCCGCTTCACCTGCGGCCGACAGCCTCTAAAACGCGCCACGTGCAGGTGAAATTCACGTTGAGGGCGCTAGAGGGATAGTGGTGAAGCGCGGGAAACATCGGATCGGCGGGTTATTCGGCATCGCTGTGGCGGCGGGGACGGCCGGCGCTGCGTATGCGCAACAGACCACGCCGACTCCGGTCCCTCTGCCGACGCAGGCGCGCCCCGGCACCACCACGCTTCCCAATGTAGCACCCGAGCGG
>JASLBO010000351.1 GCA_030146605.1 Sphingomonas sp.
CCCATTTCCACCGCGTCGGCAGCGACGGCGATCGTGCCATCATGGTCGATACCTTCCGCCGCAGCGGCCGAGGCGACCACCGGCCGCGCCATCGCCATTGCCTCGAGCACCTTGTTCTGAACGCCACGCGCCAGCTTGAGCGGCGCCACCACGATCGCGGCGGCCGCGATCCAGCCGCGCACATCGGCGACTTCGCCGGTCACGATCACGCCTTCGCGCTTCGTCAGCGCCTTCACTGCCTCGGTCGGGTTGCGGCCAACGATCGCCATTCGCGCTGCGGGATGCACCAGTCGCACCTGCGGCAGAATCTCCTCCGCGAACCAGCGGACTGCCTCGACGTTGGGCCAATAGTCCATCTGCCCGGTGAAGACGATCAGCGCAGACCCCGCCTCGACCGGCTCGAACTGCCTCGAAGGATCGAAATGCTCCGTGTCGATCCCGTTCTCGACGGCGTATACGCGCTCGGCGCCAGTGCTCCGCCGGAACAACCCCGCCTCGGCTTCGCTCACGAACAGGCTTGCATCGGCGCGCGCCGCCACGGCTTGCTCATATGCCCGCAGCAGGCGGCCTTCGCGCGCGTACATCCAGCGCAGCGGCCCTCTGGCCGTCCCGGCATAGGCAGCGAACTTGGCCGAATCCATGTCGACGAAATCCATGATCACGCGCTGCTTCGGCACGGCGGGAAGATACTGCGCCATCTGCCCTGAGAAGACGAAGATCGTGTCGATATTGTCGCGCGCCAGGATCTCCCCCACTACCCGCCGCATCGCCGCCTCGTCGAACGCAGCCAGCGACAACGGCCGACCCGACAAGATCGCCTGAACCCCCGCAACCGCCCGCGATTTCACCCGCGGCACGATCGCGCGGCTGGCAGTGCATGCGGCCAGTTGCGGCCGGTTCATGTCGCGGGGATCGTCGGCGAATGCGGCGAGATGGACCCGCCGATGCGCCGCCAGATGCCGCAGCATGTGATAGCTGCGGATCTTGTCGCCGCGATCGGGCGGATAGGGCACGCGGTGCGCGAGAAAGAGGATGTCTCCCATCAGCCCAGCCCGCGCGCGATCCACGGGCCCAGCCGGTTGGCCGCCCATAAGGGCATGTGCTTCCACGCGTGCACCTGCAGGCTGTATTTGGGGTCTAGCGGGTTGATCTTGCGCGCCGCCACGCCCTCGAGCGCGCGCATGAAATAGGTCAGCGGCTGCGGCGCGAAGCCCCAGTTCTTCTTGAACGCCGCGGCGCCGGTTCCGGCCTTGGAGCGCCCGAAATCGAAGCGCGTGCAGCCGCGCTCACGCGCATGCCGCATCAGCGCGAAATACATTGCGTCGTTGGCGCGCAGCCCCCGCGCCGCCTCGCTTCCCCCGCCCCAATAGGGATATACGGTCCCCTTCCAGTAGAGGCTCAGCACGCTCGCCACTGCCCTGCCCTGATGCCGCACGGTCAGTATGTCGGCCGCTTCGCCGAATTCGCGAAGCACCTCGGCGAACAGCGTGCGCGGGAACACCGGCGTACCCAGATTGCGTACCGATTCAGCGTATACCGCGTAGTGCGCCGCCACGTCGGTGCTGCCCGCCTCGATCTCGAGGTCGTTGCCGAACGCGCGCCGCACCTCGGCGCGCTGCTTGCGCGGAACCGCCAGCAACTCGGACTCGTCGTCCGCGGCCAGATCGCGCGCGAAGCCCAGATAGGTGGCGTCGTCGAGATCCCACACCGCGCCGGGAAACTCCCCGCCACGTAGCTCTACTGTAGGGCAGCTGAGCCGCTCGGCCAGTGCCCACGCCGCCTCGCCCAGTGCGATTGCCGTCGCCGCAGCATCGGCAAGGATCCCGCCACCGACGGCGAAGCCTGCAGACACCAGCGCCCGCCCGAACAAGGGGGAATGCACCTCCGTAAGCGGTAGCACGCCGGCAATGGCGCCATCGCCGCGCTCGGCGAGCAGAGTGTGGCTTTCCTGCCGGCACCCGCGCCCCACCGCGACGCTCCATGCCGGCAAATGAAACGGCGTTCCCTCCGGGTGATCCTGCACCCATGCGCCGATCCGCGCGCGCTCGCTCGCATCGCCCAGATCGGCAACGCGCAAGGCCAGCGGCCGCACCAGCAGCGGCGCGTTCACTGGAGCCGTTCCGCCTCGCACGCGGCGATCGCGTCGATCCGCCCCCATGCGTGCGTCGCGATCAGCCGTTCGAGCTTCCCCGCCATCGCGCCCAGCCGGGCATAGTGCCTGAGCTTCGACTTGAAAGGTGCGTTCGCCACCCGCGGCTGGCCCGGATCGACTTCCCACGGATGAAAATAGAAGATCGCCGCTGCGCCTGCCGCATTGGCGCGCCGCACCGCGCCGTCGGTTACCCGGTTCGGCAACAGCCGGAAGAACCCGCCGCCCGCCGTGATCTCGCGCCCTGCTACCTTGGCGATCGTGATCGGCAGCTCGATCAGCGGCGAATCGGGGACCGGCCGGAACGCACTGCGCGGCGCTTCCGGCCAGCCATAATGATCATGCCGGATCGGCGCGATGCTCGACGAATATAGATATCCCGCCTCGGCAAGCTCGGCATGCGCCCAGGGGGTCCGCCGGTCGATCGAGAAGCTCGGCGCCCGGTAGCCGGTCACCGCGGTGCCGCTCGCATCCTCCAGCGCGGCACGCGCATCGGCCAGGTCGGCGCGGAACTGCCTTGCGTCCATCGTGAAGACGCGCTGATGCGCCCAGCCATGGCTTGCGACCTCGTGGCCTGCTTCGGCAATACGCCGGATCAGCGCCGGATAGCGCTTTGCCACCCAGCCCAGCGTGAAGAAGGTGGCGTGCACTCCGGCGCCTTCGAACAGTGCCAGCACGCGATCGGTATTCGCCTCCACCCTATGCTCGAGCCCGTCCCAGTCGTCGCGTGCGATCGTTTTCTCGAACGCTCCGACCTGAAACCAGTCCTCGACATCCACCGAGAGGCCATTGACCAGCATGAACTCAGGCCGCGTGCCCACGCAGGCTCGAAAGGTCCGGGCGGCGCTGAACGTCGCCGCTCTCAACCCAGTCGACTAGCAGGGTCAATACCCGGCGAAGCGCCGCATCCTGCTCTTGCAACTGCTTCTCGAGCTCGGCGATCCGGCGATCCATCGGCACGTCGGCGACCGGCGCGGGGTCTTCTGCAAAGGTTTCGGCACGAAGCGGCCGGGCCTCGACAGGAGCGCTCGGCGTCGGAGTGCCCATCGGCATCGGTGCGATATCACGCAGCTCGAGCGGCTCGATCAACGGCTCGACGCGCTTCGTGACGACCGGTCCCGAATCATTGTCGAGATCGGCGATCACCACCGCCAGCTCGGGCGCGCCGAAGGTATCGAGCTGCTCGATCGCGCCGAACAGCAATACGCGCCCCGCGAGCTGGTTCACCCGGCGCGGAATCCCGCCCGACCAGCGATGCAGCGCCGCCAGCGCATCGTTGGTGAAGCGCGGCTTGCCCCGCCAGCCGACCAGCGACAGGCGGTGAAGCAGATAAGGCTCGACTTCATTGGCATCCATCGGAGCGAGATGGTGCATCGCGATCACGCGCTGGCGCAACTGCTCGAGCTTGCCGTCCTGCAGCGTCAGCCGGAATTCGGGCTGGCCGAGCAAAAAGATCTGGAGCAGCGGATAGCCGCCGGCCTGGAAATTGGAGAGCATGCGCAGCTCCTCCAGACTCTCCGCCGGCAGCGCCTGCGCCTCGTCGATGATCAGCAACGTGCGGCGGCCGTCGCGCGCCACGGCGTGCAGGCCATGCTCGATCGCGGCGAGCATCGCCGACTTGCTCGCGCCGGTAGCGTCGATCTCGAGCCCGGCGCACACCGTCTGGAGCAGATCCTCGGGGCGAAGCTGGGTCGACACGATCTTGATGACGTTGAGCCGCTGCTCGTCGATCTCGCCGAGCAGATGCCCCATCAGCGTGGTCTTGCCCACGCCGGGATCGCCGGTGATCACCACGAATCCCTCGCCCTGGCTCAAGCCATAGCCGAGATAGGCCATCGCCTTGCGGTGCGTCGCGGTGTCGAACCAGAAGCGCGGGTCCGGCGTAAGCTGGAACGGCCTGCCGCTCAGTCCATAATGATCGTCGTGCATCTGCTTGCGTCCCTCAGAATCCGTAGCGAAGGCCGACCAGTGCCTGCGCCTGCGCGCTGGCATTGGAGTCGCCTTCCCTGTCGAAACCGAACAGCCCGAGCGACGCAGTCGCGCTGAGCGGTCCGAACATATGCGTGTAAGCCGTGTTCGCCCCATAGCCGAGGATGCCCTGGGCATTGACGAGGTCGCTGTCGTAATAGCTGCCGAACACGCTGGTGCTGACCGATCCGTTGCGGCCGAC